>NZ_JOGH01000003.1:0-164363 GCF_000721345.1 Kitasatospora sp. NRRL B-11411
GTATCCGGGCGGTGAGCCGCTGGTGCAGGAGGACGGCTACCGGCTGGCCCCGACGCTGGGCGAGCTGGACCTGCACCTGATCCGCGAGGGCCGCCACGAGCAGCTGTGGACCGTGCTGGGCTCGCACCTGCGCACCGTGGACGGCGTGACCGGTACGGCGTTCGCGGTGTGGGCGCCGAACGCGGTCGGGGTGCGGGTGATCGGCTCGTTCAACCACTGGGACGGCACCGCGCACCCGATGCGCTCGCTGGGCTCCTCGGGCGTCTGGGAGGTGTTCCTGCCCGACGTCGGCGAGGGCGACCGCTACAAGTACCAGATCCTCACCCGCCACGGACACCGCCTGGAGAAGGCCGATCCGCTGGCCCGCGCCACCCAGTGCCCCCCCGACACCGCCTCCGTCGTCACCACCTCCCGCCACACCTGGCAGGACGCCGAGTGGATGGAGCAGCGCGCCCGCACCGTGCACCACCGCGCCCCGATGTCGGTCTACGAAATGCACCTCGCGTCCTGGCGGCCGGAGTTGACGTCCTATCGGGAGATCGCCGAGGTCCTGCCCGGGTATCTGGTCGAACTCGGTTTCACCCACGTCGAGTTCATGCCGGTGATGGAGCACCCGTTCGGCGGCTCCTGGGGCTACCAGGTCTCCGGTTTCTATGCTCCCACGGCTCGGCTCGGCACTCCGGACGACTTCCGTTTCCTGGTCGACGCTCTGCACCGGCACGGCATCGGTGTGCTGGTCGACTGGGTGCCCGCGCACTTCCCGAAGGACGACTTCGCCCTGGCCCGCTTCGACGGCGAGCCGCTGTACGAGCCGGCCGACCCGCTGCGCGCCGAACACCCGGACTGGGGGACGCTGGAGTTCGACTACGGCCGCACGGAGGTGCGCAACTTCCTGGTCGCCAACGCGGTGTACTGGTGCGAGGAGTTCCACGTCGACGGCCTGCGGGTGGACGCGGTGGCCTCGATGCTCTACCTGGACTACTCGCGCGAGGGCGGTGCCTGGACGCCCAACCAGTACGGCGGCCGGGAGAACCTGGACGCGGCTTCCTTCCTCCAGGAGATGAACGCCACCGTCTACCGGCGCTGCCCGGGTGTGCTGACGGTGGCCGAGGAGTCCACCGCGTGGGACGGGGTGACCCGGCCGACCGACAGCGGCGGCCTGGGCTTCGGTCTGAAGTGGAACATGGGCTGGATGCACGACTCGCTGGTGTACATCGCCAAGGAGCCGGTGCACCGCAAGTACCACCACAACGAGATGACCTTCTCGATGGTGTACGCCTACTCCGAGAACTACATCCTGCCGATCTCGCACGACGAAGTCGTCCACGGCAAGCAGGCGCTGGTCTCCAAGATGCCCGGCGACTGGTGGCAGCAGCGTGCCAACCACCGTGCCTACCTGGGCTTCATGTGGGCCCACCCCGGCAAGCAACTCCTGTTCATGGGACAGGAGTTCGCCCAGGGCGCCGAATGGGACCACGAGCACGGCCCGCAGTGGTGGGTGCTGGACGAGGGCTGGCCGGCGCACGGCGACCACCGCGGCGTGCAGCGGCTGGTCGGCGCGCTGAACCGGGTCTACCGCGCCACCCCGGCGCTGTGGGAGCAGGACACCGTCCCCGACGGCTTCCGCTGGCTGGACGGCGGGGCGGCCGAGGACAACGTGCTGTCCTTCGTCCGGTTCGCCGCCGACGGCAGCCCGCTGGTCGCGGTCTCCAACTTCTCCCCGGTGGTGCGGCACGGCTTCCGGGTCGGCCTGCCCCGGCTGGAGGGCGCGGAGCAGGTCTGGGAGGAGGTGCTGAACACCGACGCCGAGGAGTACGGCGGCAGCGGGGTCGGCAACCCGGGCCCGGTGAAGTCGGAGGCCGAGCCGTGGGACGCCCAGCCGCGCTCGGTCGAGCTGGTGCTGCCGCCGCTGGCCACGGTCTGGCTGCGGCCGGCCCGCTGACCGTGCTGAACATCAGGTAAAAGGTCGACTTCCGGCATCGCACTCGTCTACAACGCTGTAGTAGGTTCGCGCTCGCCCGCCGCCCGCCGCAGCCGCCGAGAAGAGTGCGATGTCGCCGTCCCTGACCTACCCCGAATCCATCGGCATCGGCCTGCTCCAGGGCGTCACCGAGCTCTTCCCGGTCTCCAGCCTCGGCCACGCCATCCTGATACCGGCGCTGATCGGCGGCCGGACCCGGCACGACCTGGACGTCACCGCCGACGGCTCCCCCTACCTGGCCGTCCTGGTCGGCCTGCACCTGGCCACCGCCCTGGCCCTGGTCGTCTACTTCCGCCGCGACTGGATCCGGATCGTCGGCGGCCTGTTCTCCTCGCTCACCCGGCGCGAGATCGCCACCCCCGAGCAGAAGCTCGCCTGGCTGCTCGTGCTGTCCACCATCCCGGTCGGCATCGCCGGACTGGCCCTGGACCACCTGCTGCGCGACGCCCTCGGCAAGCCGAACCCGGCCGCGTTCTTCCTCGCCCTCAACGGCCTGGTCCTCTACACCGCCGAGCGCCTCAAGCGCGGCGGCACCGGCCGCCGCCGGGCCGGCGACGGCCCCGCCGCGGACTCCGACCGCCGGCTGGCCCGGCTGACCTTCCGCCAGGGCGCCTGGATCGGCTCCGCGCAGATCCTCGCCCTGCTCCCCGGCATCTCCCGCTCCGGCACCACCATGAGCGCCGGCGTCCTGCGCGGCCTCAACCACGAGGACGCCGCCCGGTTCTCCTTCCTGCTCGCCACCCCCGTCATCCTGGCCGCCTCCGCCCTCAAGCTCCCCGAACTCCTCTCCCCCGCCAACGCCCCCGTCCGCGGCCCCCTGCTGGCCGGCTCGCTGGCCGCCTTCCTGGCCGGCTACGTCTCCGTCCGCTTCCTCACCAAGTACTTCGAGACCCGCAGCCTCACCCCCTTCGCCGCCTACTGCACCCTGGCCGGCCTCGGCTGCCTGGTCTACCTGAACGTCTGAATTCAGAGCGCCTGGACCAGAGCTTCCAGCACCTCGTCGCAGACGAACACCCGGTCGTAGTTGCCCTCGGAGAACTGACGGAGATACCCGAGGTCCACCAGGCGGCGAACAGCCGTGTTCGCCGCCTGGTAGGTCACGCCGTGCCGGTCCTTCATCGCGTTCACCGTGAGCATCGGATACCCGATCAGCTCGCGGGCGATCTCCATCGGCGTGCCCTTGGCCTTGTGTCCCTTCAGCTCTTCGAGCATGCGGTTCCGGATGTCGACGAGCTTCCCGACCCGGCGGACCGCGGCCACGGCCTGCGCCTCGATCGCCTGGCAGACGAAGACGATCCAGGGCTCGAAGTCACCCGTGACACTCACCTGGTAGAGGTGGTCCTGGTACTCCCTCCGGTTCGCCTCCAGCCACGGCGACAGGGCGATGCTCGGCAACCGCAGTTCCTCGGCGGCGATCAGCTGAAGCAGCATCACCAGCCGCCCGAGCCTGCCGTTGCCGTCGTTGAAGGGGTGCAGGGTCTCGAACTGGTAGTGGCCGAGCGCCAGTCGGGCGAGCAGCGGCAGGTCGCCGGGACGGTTGATCCACGCCTCCCAGTCCAGTAGTCCGTCCCTCAGCTGCTGCCCGGGCGGGCACGGGATGAACCGGGCGTCCTCGATCCGATGGCCCGGGACGCCGATGAAGACCTGGACCTCCCGCACCCGGCCGGCCTGCGGGCCGTCGCTGGTGGTGCCGGTGACGAGCTGCTTCTGGAGGTACTCCAGCAGATGGACGCTGATCAGCCGCAGCTCCTTGATCCAGTCGACCGCGGCCTCGGCCGCCAGGACGTAGTTGTAGACCTCGGCGACATCACCGCTGTATTCGGACGAGGTGAGGAAGTCCGCCTGGAGCACCTCCTCCATCTGCACGTACGTGCCCTCGATGGCCGAGGTGCTGACGGCCTCCTGCCTGATCACCAGCCGGGCCAGGAGTTCGGGGTTGGGGAGCTGGAGCATGGCCTGGTCCGCCCGGGCCACTTTGCTCATCGCCCTGGTGATGGCGTTGTGGGTCGCACCGGACAGCGCGAGGTCGCCGGGGAGCTGGTTCGGCAGCTAGGCCGACGCCGAGTAGTCGGCACCGCGACGCGGGTCGTAACCGCCCACCGGCACCAGCAGGCCGATCGGGGAGTTCGCCAGAGGAGAGACAGACATGACTCGAGGCTAGCCAACCTTGAAAAGTGAGGGAGCCTTCTCAAGCAACCTTGCATTCCCTCCGACCCCACATGCGTCCAGCTCAGAGCGGTTCGACACGTTCAGGTGAGGAGCTCATGGTTGCTTGATATCCACCGTCGAAATTCAAGGTTGGGCGCTTGGGCCGCTCCTGCCATCCGCCCGGCATGAACGCTGGTGCCGCAGCGCGGTGCCCGTGTTGTACGACGGTATGGTCGGTGTGACCGCAGCCTGGGACGACCGGACGGAGAGCTCCACCGTGGCGCGCAGCGTGTACGTGACCGGGATCGACCGGGGGGACGGCCGGCAGGCCGTGGAGCTCGGGGTCATGGAACTGCTCACCCGCCAGGTGGACCGGGTGGGCGTGTTCCGTCCGCTGGTGCACGCCGCGGACGGCGGCGGGGCGGCCGGCGACCACGTGGTGGAGCTGCTGCGCGGCCGGTACCGGCTGGACCTGCCGGTCTCCGAGCTGTACGGGCTGACGTACGACGAGGCGGCGGCGCTGCAGGCGGCCAGCGGGCAGGACGAGCTGGTCTCGGCGCTGGTGGAGCGGTTCCACCAGCTGGAGCGGCGCTGCCAGGCGGTGCTGGTGCTGGGCACCGACTTCTCGGACACCAACATCCCGGACGAGCTGGCCTTCAACGCCCGGCTGGCGAACGAGTTCGGGGCGGGCGTGCTGCCGGTGGTCGGCGGCCGGCACGAGGACCCGCAGGCGGTGGTCGCGGAGGTGCGCAACGCGCACCGGGCGTACCGGGACCTGGGGTGCTCGATCCTGGCGATGGTGGCCAACCGGGTCCGGCCGGGGGCCAAGCAGCAGGTGCAGCGGGCGCTGACCGAGAAGCTGCCGGTGCCGGTGTACGTGATCCCGGAGGAGCCCGCGCTGGCCGCGCCGACGGTGGCGCAGCTGGTGGAGGCGACCGGCGCGACGGTGCTGCTGGGCGACGCGGCGGGGCTCTCCCGGGACGTGCGGAACTTCGTGTTCGGCGGGGCGATGCTGCCGACCTTCCTGGACGCGCTGACCGAGGGCGCGCTGGTGGTCACCCCGGGCGACCGGGCGGACCTGGTGATCGGGTCGCTGGCGGCGCACGCGGCGGGCTCCCCGCCGATCGCCGGCGTGCTGCTGACGCTCGGTCAGCACCCGGGCCCGAACGTGATGGCGCTGGCCTCCCGGCTGGCCCCGGGCACCCCGGTGGCCGAGGTGACCGAGGGCTCCTGGCTGACCGCGGCGGCCCTGACCCACCTGGAGGGCCGGATCGGCCCGAACAGCCCGCGGAAGGCCGAGATCGCCCTCGGCCTGTTCGAACTGCACGTGGACACCGCCGAGTTGACCAGCCGGATCGAGCTGAGCCGGTCCGAGCGGGTCACCCCGATGATGTTCGAGCACGCGCTGCTGGAGCGGGCCCGCGCGGACCGCCGGCACATCGTCCTGCCGGAGGGCACCGAGGACCGGGTGCTGCGCGCCGCCGAAGTGCTGCTGCGCCGCAACATCTGCGACCTGACCCTGCTCGGCGCCCCGGACGAGGTGCACCGCAAGCTGGCCGCGCTCGGCATCGAGCTCCCGCAGGCCGGCGACGCGGGCGCGCAGCTGCGGATCGTCGACCCGGCGGCCAGCCCGCTGCGCCAGCAGTTCGCCGAGCTGTACGCGAAGGCCCGGGCGCACAAGGGCATGACGGTGGAGCGGGCGCTGGACGTGGTCACCGACGTCTCGTACTTCGGCACCCTGATGGTGCAGGAGGGCATCGCGGACGGCATGGTCTCGGGCGCGGTGCACTCGACGGCGGCGACCATCCGCCCGGCCTTCGAGGTGATCAAGACCTCGCCGGGGGCGGCGATCGTCTCCTCGGTGTTCTTCATGTGCCTGGCCGACAAGGTGCTGGTGTACGGCGACTGCGCGGTCAACCCGGACCCGGACGCCCAGCAACTGGCCGACATCGCGATCCAGTCGGCGGAGACCGCGGCCCAGTTCGGGGTGGAGCCGCGGGTGGCGATGCTGTCGTACTCGACCGGCGCCTCGGGCTCGGGCGCGGACGTGGACAAGGTCCGCAAGGCCACCGAGCTGGTCCGCGAGCTGCGCCCGGACCTGCTGGTGGAGGGGCCGATCCAGTACGACGCGGCGGTGGACGCGCGCGTCGCGGCGACCAAGCTGCCGGGCTCGGCGGTGGCCGGCCGGGCCACCGTGCTGGTCTTCCCGGACCTGAACACCGGCAACAACACGTACAAGGCGGTGCAGCGCTCGGCCGGGGCGATCGCGGTCGGGCCGGTGCTGCAGGGCCTGAACAAGCCGGTGAACGACCTGTCCCGGGGCGCCCTGGTGGAGGACATCGTCTCCACCGTGGCGATCACCGCGATCCAGTCCCAGCCCGCCGCCGAGACCGAGACCCCCGCCGCAGGAGGCGCGCTGTGACCGCCGGTACCCGTGTCCTGGTGCTGAACGCCGGGTCGTCCTCGGTGAAGTACCAGCTGATCGACATGCTGGACGGCTCCCGGCTGGCCTCCGGCCTGGTGGAGCGGATCGGCGAGGAGGCCGGCCGGCTGCTGCACCTGCCGCTGACCGGGGAGCCGCGCGAGACGCTGCGGCGCTTCGACGGGCACGACGTGGCGCTGCGGGCGGTGGCCGACGAGCTGGCGAAGGACCTGATGGGCCTGGACTCGCCGGAGCTGGCGGCGATCGGCCACCGGGTGGTGCACGGCGGGCTGCGCTTCACCCGGCCGACGCTGGTCACCGACGCGGTGCTGGCCGAGATCCGCCGGCTGATCCCGGTCGCGCCGCTGCACAACCCGGCGAACATCACCGGCATCGAGGTGGCCCGGGCGCTGCGCCCGGACCTGCCGCAGGTCGCGGTGTTCGACACCGCGTTCCACGCCACGCTGCCCGAGCACGCGGCCCGCTACGCGATCGACCGGAGGACGGCCGACGAGCACCGGGTGCGCCGCTACGGCTTCCACGGCACCTCGCACCAGTACGTCTCGCGGGCCACCGCCCGGCTGCTCGGCCGGGACCCGGCGGAGCTGAACGTGATCGTGCTGCACCTGGGCAACGGCGCCTCGGCCTCGGCGGTGGCGGGCGGGGTGTGCGTGGAGACCTCGATGGGGCTGACCCCGCTGGAGGGCCTGGTGATGGGCACCCGCTCCGGCGACGTGGACCCGGGCCTGGTGTTCCACCTGCACCGGGTCGGCGGGATGAGCATCGACCAGATCGACGACCTGCTGAACCGGCGCAGCGGCCTGCTGGGCCTGTGCGGGGACAACGACATGCGCGAGGTGGTCCGCCGGGCCCAGGAGGGCGAGGAGGACGCCAAGCTGGCCTTCGACTCGTACGTGCACCGGATCCGGCGCTACCTGGGCGGCTACTACGCGGTGCTGGGGCGGGTGGACGCGGTGGCGTTCACCGCGGGTGTCGGGGAGAACTCCGCCGAGGTGCGGGCCGCGGTCTGTGCCAATCTGGAGGAGCTGGGCATTTCGGTCGATCCGGAGCTGAACGCGGTGCGTTCCCGGGACGCCCGGACGGTCTCGCCGTCCTACTCGCGGGTCACCGTCGCGGTGGTGCCGACCGACGAGGAGCTGGAGATCGCCCAGCAGACGTTCGCGCTGGTCCACGAGGTGTAGGCCCGGCGCGGGATGACTACCCGTCAGTATCCCACCCCTCGGAATGTTCGTTGGCGATATCTGACGATTCGAGCTGAATGTACCGATAACACGAACGGATAGACTGACGGATATGCGCCGAGCGAAAATTGTCTGCACCCTGGGTCCCGCGACGGACTCCTACGAACAGCTGAAGGCCATCGTCGAAGCGGGCATGAACGTCGCCCGCCTCAACATGAGCCACGGCTCCCACGCCGAGCACGAGGACCGGTACCGCCGCGTCCGCCAGGTCTCGGAGGACACCGGCCGCACCATCGGCGTGCTGGCCGACCTGCAGGGCCCCAAGATCCGTCTGGCGACCTTCGCCAACGGCCCGGTGACCGTTGACAACGGCGACACGTTCACCATCACCACCGAGGACGTCCCCGGTGACCAGCACATCTGCGGCACCACCTACAAGGGCCTGCCCGGCGACGTGAAGCCCGGCGACCCGATCCTGATCAACGACGGCGTCATCGCCCTGGAGGTCGTCAGCGTCGACGGCCCGCGGGTGAAGACCGTGGTGGTCGAGGGCGGTGTGCTCTCCAACAACAAGGGCATCAACCTGCCCGGCGCGGCGGTCAACGTCCCCGCGCTGTCCGAGAAGGACAAGGACGACCTGCGCTTCGCCCTGCAGCTGGGCGTCGACATGGTCGCGCTGTCCTTCGTCCGCAACGCCGCGGACATCGACGACGTGCACAAGGTCATGGACGAGGTCGGCATCCGGGTGCCGGTCATCGCCAAGATCGAGAAGCCGCAGGCCGTCGAGGCGATGGAGGAGATCGTCCTCGCCTTCGACGCGATCATGGTGGCCCGCGGCGACCTCGCGGTCGAGTACCCGCTGGAGAAGGTGCCGCTGGTCCAGAAGCAGCTGGTCACCCTGGCCCGCCGCAACGCCAAGCCGGTCATCGTCGCCACCCAGATGATGGAGTCGATGATCCACGCCTCGCGCCCGACCCGCGCCGAGGTCTCCGACGTCGCCAACGCCATCCTGGACGGCACGGACGCGGTCATGCTGTCCGCCGAGTCGAGCGTCGGCAAGTACCCGGTCGAGACCGTCAAGACCATGAGCCGGATCGCCGAGAAGGCCGAGGAGGAGCTGCTCTCGCAGGGCCTCCAGCCGCTCAACCCGGGCCGCAAGCCGCGCACCCAGGGCGGCTCGGTCGCCCGCGCCGCGTGCGAGCTGGGCGACTTCCTCGACGGCAAGGCGCTGGTCGCGTTCACCAAGTCCGGTGACACCGCGCGCCGGCTGTCCCGCTACCGCTCGCCGATCCCGGTGATCGCCTTCACCCCGGACGTCGCCACCCGCAACCAGCTCTCGCTGAGCTGGGGCGTCGAGGCGTACGTCTCGGAGCAGGTGGCCACCACCGACGAGATGGTCGAGCAGGTCGACCGCGAGCTGCTCAAGATGAACCGCCTCGCCGAGGGCGACACCGTGATCGTCACGGCCGGCGTGCCGGTCGGCATCCCCGGCACCACCAACATGGTGCAGGTGCACCACCTGGGCGCTCGCTCGGAGGGCTGAGCGCCGCGCACGGACGCCTGAACGCCGCAGGGGCGGGACCCGAGGACCGGGTCCCGCCCCTGCGGCGTTCGGTGGCGGCGGGTCAGCCGTCGTACGGCGTCTTGTCGTTGAACAGCCGCATGCCGGGGATGGTCAGGTCGCCGCCGAACTGGCCCGCCTGCACCGCCTTGGCGTTGGTCAGGGTCAGGTCCAGCGGGATCGGCACCGCGCCCAGCAGGTCCCACAGCCACTTCGGCAGGGTGTCCGGGGTGAGCGTGATCTGCCCCAGGTCGATCAGGATCGGCAGGCCGTAGACCGCCGCCAGGTTGCCCGACAGGCTCTCCACGTACATGGTGACCGGGCCGTTGCGCATGGTCGAGGTCGACCCCTCGCGGCTCTTCACGTGGAAGGTCAGCCCGGGGATCTGGATGGTCGACATGTCGAGGTTCTCGATGTCGACGCTGTCGGTGGTGAACTTCAGCACCCGCTTGGTGCCGCTCTCCGTGGTGACGTCGTAGACGCCGTTGAACACCGAGCCGTGCAGCGCCAGCCGGGTCGAGTGCAGCACCCAGTTCTGGTCCGGCACCACGTGCCCCGACGGGGCCGCCTTCGCGGCCAGGCCCCTGGTGCTCACCAGGCAGTTCGGGCCCACCGGGGCGGAGGCGGACGGCGAGGGCGAGGCGGACGGCGCGGCGGAGGGCTTGGCCGCGGCGCCCTTGGACGCGGTGGCGCCGGCCGAGGGGGTCGGCGCGGGCGTCGTGGCGGGCGCGGCGGTGGCGGAGCGCGGGGCCCCGGAGGGGGCGGGGGTGGCCGCGGGGGTCGGCGTCGGCGCGGCGGTGCCGGACTTCGCGGTCGGCGCGGGCGTGGGCGTGGGGGACGGCGAGGCGCTCGCGCCCGGGTGGATCAGGTTGTTCCACCAGTCGTCGATCACCCCGGCCTGCTGCACCGTGCCGCCGGGCGCGGCGGCCGCCTTCGGCACCGTGTACACGGCGGACTGCGCGGCGGCGCCCCCGGTGTACACGGCGGGCACCGCGGCCGCGCTGCCCGCGGGCGCCTGCCCGGTCCCGGGCTGCCGGAGCGCCGCGGCCTGCTGGACCGAGGAGTCCGGCAGCACCTTGATCTCGCTCTTCGGGACGGGCGTCTCCTTCAGCACCGTGTCCGGAGCGCAGTTCCCGGCCTGCTGCGGGTCGGCGGCCGCCGCCAGCGTCGGCGTGTAGGCCGCGCCGACCAGCAGCGCGGTCGGCACCGCGGCGATCGCCAGCGCCCGGCCGCGCAGCCGGGAGCGCACCCCTTCCCGGGGCACGGCGTGCCGCGGGCCGGGGACGGTCGGTTTCTCGGATCCGGTCACCGCTGCTCCTCCTCGGCGGGTGTGTGCGGGGCGGTGCCGTGCTCCAGCGGCGGCTCGGCCGCGGCCTGGGCGGGCAGCTGCGCGGTGGGCGCGGCGTCCGGTGCGGCGACGGACTCGGCGGTGCCCGCGTCGGCGCCCTCGGCGGCCGGCTTCGGCGGCAGCGGGGCCCAGGAGACCAGCAGGCCGCCGGCGACCAGGCCGGTCACCAGGCCCATGCCGAACCCGCCGAGGTTGGAGACCGGAATCGAGATCAGCGCCAGGATGGTGGTCGCCACGCCGCAGAAGACCCGCACCATCGGCTGGAACCAGGCGGTCAGCCCGAGCGCGATCATCAGCAGGCCGATGATCATCGAGCCGGCGCCGGCGGTGGTGGCCATCGCCACCGTCAGGCCGCCCAGGCTGAGGTGGGCGTAGGGGAAGTACAGGATCGGGACGCCCGCGATCATCGCAATCAGCCCACCCCAGAACGGCCGGGTGCGCCGCCAGGTGCGGAACCCCCGCCGGACTCGGCTGGCGAAGCCGACCTGGCCCTCGGGCCAGGCCTCGACGGTTGCGCTGGACATGGTGCGACTCCTCGATGGTGGGTCCGAGGGGAAAGACGGATGGCCCCGGGTGGGCCGGGGTGCGGTCCGGGGAGACGGCGCTCGGCCGCCTCCCCGGACCCATGGTCCGCTGGCGGGCCCGGCCTGCGGGCCCGCACTAGCCGCGGACTAGTAGCACTCGACGCCGTCGCCCGAGCCCTTGTTGATGTTGAGCTTCAGGCCGTTGAGCGTGAAGGTGCCGGCCGAGGTGGCCCACGCGGTCTGCTGGACGTGCTGCAGGTGCGCGGAATCGGCGGCCTGGGCGAAGCCCTGGGCGCCGCTCGGCAGCTTGCCGCCGTCCTGCTTGAGCTTGTCGACCGCGGAGCCCTTGAGGGTGCTCGCGTCCTGGCCGATGTTGATGTTCTTGAACTCGGCGTCCGCGTTCAGCTGGTTGAGGTCGATCAGCAGCTGCTGGGCGTCGACCTGCTTGGCCGCGTCGTCGCTCTGGCCGGCCCGCAGGACCAGGGTCCACTTGCCGAGCACCGGGCCGAGGTCGGTGACGACCGACTGGCACAGGTTCTTCAGCTTCGCGTGGTCGAAGGCCGAGACCGCCACCGGGTGCGCGGCGCCGTTCGTCTCGGCGTCCACGCTGCCGAACTGCGAGAAGCCCTCGCCCTGCAGGTCGTCGACGGTGACCTTGAACTGCTGGCCGGAGACCGAGAACGAGGCCGCCAGCGCGGAGTTGGCCAGCGAGACGCCGATCGCGGCGGTGGCCGCGATGCTGGGCACCATCACCAGGGCGAAGCGCTTCCAGCGGGTCTTGCCGTAGGACTGGGACATGCGTGGTCCTCCTTCTAGGACGTACATCTCCGGCCGTTCCGGTGCGTCCCGCACGTGGTCCGGCCCGGGATGGGAGAGAGCTACGTCCTCGGTAGCGGAGAGCGCCTGCTGCCGTGGGGACGGCGCCGGCGATCACCCCCGAGCGACAACCAGGCGGCCGCGCGGGCTGCGCGACCGTTTCGAGGTCAGGAACCGCCGCGTGGGATCTGCGGTTACCCCCCTGTCCTCACCCGGTGGGGACCCCTCGTCGCCGAGGGACCGGGCGTCGCCGATCGTTGTCCAAACCGGGGCGGAGCACAAGAGGTCCGTTACTGACGGGTAATCCAACAGTGAACGGGGTCGATCATGGAATCGAAGGCTTCGCAACGGAGTGTGACCGAAATCGCGCGCACGGCCGATTCCGACCCGTGGAAACACCGACGAAACACCCCTCCGCGGTCACGAACCGTGACCGCGGAGGGGTGTTATCAAGATTTGGTAAACGCGCCGGAACGGCACGCGAAAGTCGTCAAATCGCCGACGACACCGCAGGTCACCCGAGGTGTCACCGGGTGCCGCCGGAACGCCGCCCGGTGACACCCGGACCGCCCGTCAGAACAGCACCCGGGCCAGCGCCTGACGGGCCGCCACCGTGCGCGGGTCCTCCGGACCGATCACCTCGAACAGCTCCAGCAGCCGCACCCGGGCCGCGTCCCGGTCGTCGCCGAACGTCCGGGCGACGGTGTCGACCAGGCGTCCGAAGGCGTCCTCCACGTGCCCGCCGACCAGGTCCAGGTCGGCGGCCCGCAGCTGGGCCGGCACGTCCTTCGGGTCGCCCGCCGCGTCGGCCCGCACCTGCTGCGGGTCGAGCTGCTCCACCCGCTGCAGCAGCTGCGCCTGGGCCAGGCCCAGCTTGGCCTCGACGTGCCCGGGCCGGTCGCTCAGCACGTTCTGGTACGCCCGCACCGCGCCGGCCAGGTCGCCCCGGTCCAGCGCCTCGTGCGCCGCCTCCAGCGCCGGGTCGGCCGGCACCCGCGGCTCGGCCGCCGCGTCCTCGCCGCCGCCGCCCGCCCGGGTGCCGACGATGCCGAAGCGCTGCTCGGCCACCGCGATCAGCTGGTCCAGGATCTTGCGGACGTTGGCCTCGTTCTCGGCGCCCTGGAACAGCGGCACCAGCTGGCCCGCCACCACGGCCATCACGGCCGGGATGCCCTGGATGCCGAACTGCTGGGCGATCAGCTGGTTGGCGTCCACGTCGATCTTGGCGAGCACGATCCGGCCCGCGTACTCCTCGGCCAGGCGCTCGAGGATCGGGCTGAGCTGCTTGCACGGGCCGCACCACTCGGCCCAGAAGTCCACCACCACCGGGACCTCGGCCGAGCGCTGGACCACCTCGGACTCGAAGGTCTCCTCGGTGACGTCCAGCACCAGGGGGTGGTCCGCGAGCGCCGGGCCGTCGCCCGTCGCCGCCTGCCGGGCCCGCTCGGCCCGGGTCTGCTCGGCCTTCTGGGCGGCCTCTCCGGCCGCCTTCACCGCGGCGAGGTCCACCGCACCGCGCAGGGCGGAGCTGTTGAGACGCGAATTCCGTGACTGCATGGCTCTATCCTCCCCCGTCGGAGCCGGTGCCGGGCGCCAACCGCCCGGAAAAACCCGGAGCGGGCCGTCCGCCTCCCCGGCGGGGCCCGGACCGTCCGGCGCGGGTCCCCACCCGCACCGCGCGCCCGCCCGATCCCAGGGGCCGGGCGCGATTGGTCGTCGCTCTTTCGCTACTGGTCGTAGCGTATCTGCCCCCCGGGCTCCCCCCGCAAGCCCCGCGCCCCCTCCCGGAGCGTGAGCTGCCCCACTTTCCACCGCGCGGCGGGTGCCGGTCACCACGGCATGTCGCTACCGTGGAACCACCAAGTTACTTCTGAGTAAACAAGCCAGGAGGCGCGGTGGCCCCCACCACCCGGCAGCCCGCCGAGCACCAGGACCCGCCCGCCGCGGACGCCCCGGCCTCCCCCGCCGCCCGCGGCAAGGGCCGCCCGCGCAGCGCCGCCGCCGACCAGGCCATCCTCGACGCCACCCGCGAGGCGCTCGCCGAACTCGGCTGGGGCGGGCTCACCATGGGCGACGTCGCCCAGCGGGCCGGCGTCGCCAAGACCACCCTCTACCGGCGCTGGCCGTCCAAGAGCGAGCTGGTCGTCGACGCCATCGCCAGCCTCTTCGACCAGTTGGAGTGCGCCGACCGCGGCAGCCTGCAGGCCGACATCGAGGCCGTGGTCGCCCGCTTCGCCGAACTGCTCACCCTCCCCGAGACCCAGGCCGCGCTGCTCGCCCTGTTCGCCGAGGGCTCCCGCGACCCGCAGTTGCGCCGGCGGATCCGGGAGCGGATCGTCCAGCCGCAGAAGGTGCTGGTCGAGCTCGGCCGGGCCAACGCCCAGGCCCGCGGCGAGATGGACCCGGACCGGGACCCGGCCGCCGCCGACGAGGAGATCGGCATCATCTTCGACACCATCGCCGGCACCGTCGAGCACCGGCTGCTGGTGAGCGGCGAACCCGTCACCCCCGAGTGGATCCGCCGCTTCACCACCCTGCTGCTGGGCCCCTTCCCGGGGCTGCTGCACCGCCCGGCCGCCGGGGCCTGACCGGCCCCGGCGGGCCGGAAGGCCGGCGGGGTCAGAAGCTGGCGTTCTCCCGGTAGGTGCCCCACTCCTCGCGCAGGGCGTGGCAGATCTCGCCCAGGGTCGCCTCGGCGCGGACCGCCCGGAGCATCGGCTCGATCATGTTGGTGCCGGAGCGGGCGGCTTCGAGCATCGCGTCCAGGCCGGCCCGGACGGCGGCCTCGTCGCGGTGCGACTTGCGCTCGCGCAGGACCCGGACCTGCTCGCGTTCGACCTCGTGGCTGACCCGGAGGATCTCCAGTTCGGGGGTGACGCTGCGGGGGTGGCAGTTGACGCCGACCACCCGCTTGTCGCCCTTCTCGACGCCCTGCTGGTAGCGGAACGCGGCCTCGGCGATCTCGCCGGTGAACCAGCCCTCCTCGATGCCGCGCAGGATGCCGGAGGTCATCGGGCCGATCGGGTGCTCGGCGCTGCCCTTGTCGAGGATCTTCCGGAAGATCTCCTCGGTCTGGGCCTCGATCCGGTCGGTGAGCGCCTCGACGTACCAGGAGCCGCCGAGCGGGTCGGCGACGTTGGTGACGCCGGTCTCCTCCATGATCACCTGCTGGGTGCGCAGGGCGATCTCGGCGGCCTGCTCGCTGGGGAGGGCGAGGGTCTCGTCGAGGGCGTTGGTGTGCAGCGAGTTGGTGCCGCCGAGGACGGCGGACAGCGCCTCGACCGCGGTGCGGACCACGTTGTTGTACGGCTGCTGGGCGGTCAGCGAGACGCCCGCGGTCTGGGTGTGGAAGCGCAGCCACTGCGCCTTCTCGGTCTTCGCGCCGAAGTGGTCGCGCATCCAGCGGGCCCAGATCCGGCGGGCGGCGCGGAACTTGGCGATCTCCTCGAAGAAGTCGAGGTGGGCGTCGAAGAAGAAGGACAGGCCGGGGGCGAACACGTCGACGTCCAGGCCGCGGGAGAGGCCGAGTTCGACGTAGGCCAGGCCGTCGGCCAGCGTGTAGGCGAGCTCCTGGGCGGCCGTGGCCCCGGCCTCGCGGATGTGGTAGCCGGAGACCGAGAGCGGCTTGTAGGCGGGGATGCCCGCGGCGCAGTGCTCCATCAGGTCGCCGATCAGGCGCAGGTGCGGCTCGGGGGCGAACAGCCACTCCTTCTGCGCGATGTACTCCTTGAAGATGTCGGTCTGCAGGGTGCCGTTGAGCACGCCGGGGTCGACGCCCTGGCGCTCGGCGGCCACCAGGTACATGCAGAAGACCGGGACGGCCGGGCCGCTGATCGTCATCGAGGTGGTGACCTCGCCGAGCGGGATGCCGCGGAACAGCACCTCCATGTCGGCGGCGGAGTCGATGGCGACGCCGCAGTGGCCGACCTCGCCGAGCGAGCGGGCGTCGTCGGAGTCGTAGCCCATCAGGGTCGGCATGTCGAAGGCCACCGAGAGGCCGCCGCCGCCGGCCTCCAGGATCATCCGGTAGCGCTCGTTGGTCTGCTCGGCGTTGCCGAAGCCGGCGAACTGGCGGATGGTCCAGGCCCGGCCGCGGTAGCCGGTGGGGTGCAGGCCGCGGGTGTAGGGGTACTCGCCGGGCCAGCCGATCCGCTCGAAGCCCTCGACGTCCTGGCCGGCGGGCGGGCCGTAGACCGGGTCGACGTCCTCGCCGCTCAGCGTGGTGAAGTCCGCGTCGCGCTTGCGCGCCTTGTCGTACCGCTGCTGCCAGCGCTGCCGGCCGGCCTCGATCTGCTCGGCGTCCATCGGCTCCGACTCCCGCTCCGTACGGCCGCTCCGGTGGGGGCGGCGGAAGAACTGCTTGGATGTCCTAGTAATTTACTCGGACGTCCTAGTACCTGTCGATGGCGGCTCCCGGACACGCGGAGGGCGCCCCTTCCGGTGGAAGGGGCGCCCCGGCAGAGCGCTGGTGCGGGCGCGGTCAGGCGGCGACCGGCTCCGGCGTGACGATCAGCGGTGCGACCTCGCGGGTGACCCGGCGCTCGACGAAGAACACGGCGGTGGGGACGGTGCCGGCCAGCAGCGTCCAGGCGAGCTTGCCCATCGGCCACTTGGCCTTGGTGCCCAGGTCGAAGGCGAACGCCAGGTAGACCACGTACAGCCAGCCGTGCGCGATGCCGACCGCGGTGGTGAAGCCCGCCGCGCCCGAGATGTCGAGGACGTACTTGGCGATCACCCCGAGGGTGAGCAGGATCAGGAGCACACCGGTGAGGTAGGCCATGGCGCGGTAGCGGGTCAGCACACTCTGCTTCATGCAGTCGAGGGTAACCGCCCCTACGCGTCGCCCCGGTCGGGGCCCTCCTCGGCGGGGGGCTCGAAGTCGCCGGCGGCGACCCGCAGCGGGCGGAGCAGTTCGAACACCTCGTGGCAGGCGTCGGCGTCGTAGCCGTCCAGGCCGAACTCGACGGCGACGAGTTCGCGGGTGGCCTGCTCGACGACCTGGCGGCCGCGGTCGGTGATGGCGGCCAGCACGCCGCGGCCGTCGAGCGGGTTGGGGCGGCGGGTGACCAGGCCGGAGCGCTCCAGGCGGTCGACGGTGTTGGTGACGCTGGTGGGGTGGACCATCAGGCGCTCGCCGATCTTGGAGAGCGGGAGTTCGCCGGAGCGGCTGAAGGTGAGCAGCACCAGGGCCTCGTAGCGGGCGAAGGTGAGGCCGTAGGGCTTGACCACGGCGTCGACCCGGCCGAGCAGGATCTGGTGGGCGCGCATCACCGAGGTGATCGCCGCCATGGACGGCACCTTGCCCCAGCGGCGGGTCCAGAGCTCGTCGGCGCGGGCGATCGGGTCGAAGTCGAGGGCGAGGGGCTTGGGCACGCCCCCACCGTACCCGCGGGGCCCGGCGGGGGTAGCAGGTGTCCACGATGGTGGACAACCCGACCCCATTGGCGGGATCACGCCAAACAGGCGAGGGCAACCCGTTGGCTGCCCTTTACCGTGCATATTCCGGCAATATTCAGTGTTTTCAACGGAGTTGGGCCTTCGCCCAGCCCGCACCGCATGGTTCGCAGCGAAACCTCCGATTTCCCGGCACCCCCATTGCCGGTCCGCTGGCGAGAGTTTGCCAATAGTTGCCGAACCGCTGTTCCGGGATTCTCCGCGTCGTCATGCTTCTGGCCAGCCCCGTTCGACACCGCCGGCCCACCCCACCGGCGCCTGTCATCTGACCGCACGGAGCTGCACGTCAGCACCCGTTCCGCCCCAGCAGGCACTGACCCCGGTGCCCCGGAGCGCGGTGCGACCGCACAGACGCGGTTGATCCGGAAGGAACCCGTACGTGAAGCGAAAGCTCGCTGTCGGCGCCGTTCTCTCTGCCTCGGCCCTGCTGGCCGGCGCGATCCAGGTGAGCGCCGGCATGGCGTACGCCGCACCCAACCCCGCCTCCCTCAACCGCGGCGACCAGCTCGCGCTGGCCGCCGCCCAGGCCCCCGCCGCCGCCAAGGCCCTGGGCCTCGGCGCCCAGGAGAAGCTGGTCGTCAAGGACGTCGTCGTCGACGCCGACGGCACCCGCCACTTCCGCTACGAGCGCACCTACAACGGGCTGCCGGTGCTCGGCGGCGACCTGGTCGTGCACCAGGCCGCCAACGGCAAGCTGAAGTCCACCGACAAGGCCGTCGCCGGCAGCCTGGCCCCCGCCTCGCTGAGCCCGAAGCTGACGGCCGGCCAGGCCGCCGGCAAGGCGACCGGCGCGGTGCAGGCCACCGTCGGCATCGCGAAGGACGCCGACGAGTCCGCCCTCACCTCGGTCTCCGGCGCCAGCGGCGACGCCCAGCTGGTGGTCTGGGCCGCCGACGGCGCCCCGCGGCTGGCCTACCGCACCACCGTGGAGGGCCTGCGGGCGGACGGCACCCCGAGCCGCCAGCTGCTGGTCACCGACGCGGACACCGGCGCGGTGCTCTCCACCCACGAGGAGATCCAGACCGCCAACGCGACCGGCACCGGCAACGGCGTCTTCGTCGGCAACGTCTCGCTGACCACCAACTACACCGGTACCGCTTACCAGTTGAAGGACGCCACCCGCGGCGGCCAGTACACCACCACGCTGGCCAACAAGACCTCGGGCAAGGGCACCCTCTACTCGAAGTCCACCAACACCTGGGGCAACGGCCTGGCCTCCAACGGCGAGTCCGCGGCCGTCGACGCCCAGTACGGCGCGGCCGTCACCTGGGACTTCTACAAGAACACCTTCGGCCGGGCCGGCATCCGCGGCGACGGCGTCGGCGCGTACAGCCGGGTCCACTACGGGCGCAACTACGTCAACGCGTTCTGGGACGACAGCTGCTTCTGCATGACCTACGGCGACGGCGCCTCCAACACCCACCCGCTGACCGAGCTCGACGTCTCCGGCCACGAGATGAGCCACGGTGTGACCTCCAACACCGCGGGCCTCAACTACTCGGGCGAGTCCGGCGGCCTGAACGAGGCCACCTCCGACATCTTCGGCACCATGGTCGAGTTCTACGCGAACCTGCCGAAGGACAACCCGGACTACCTGATCGGCGAGCTGATCGACATCAACGGCAACGGCACGCCGCTCCGTTACATGGACAAGCCCTCCAAGGACGGCGCGTCCGCCGACTACTGGTCCTCCACCGTCGGCAGCAAGGACGTCCACTACTCCTCGGGCGTCGCCAACCACTTCTTCTACCTGCTGGCCGAGGGCAGCGGCGCCAAGACCATCAACGGCGTCAGCTACAACTCGCCCACCTACAGCGGCTCCTCGGTCACCGGCATCGGCCGGGACAAGGCCGCCCAGGTCTGGTACCGGGCGCTGAGCGTCTACATGACCTCGACCACCAACTACAAGGGCGCGCGCACCGCGACCCTGAGCGCCGCCGCCGACCTGTACGGCTCCGGCTCGGCCGAGTACAACGCGGTCGCGGCCGCGTGGACCGCGGTGAACGTCAGCTGACGCCGACCCGGTAGCAGAAAAGCCCGCGGCGGCCGGGCCTCCCACGAAGAGGCCCGGCCGCCGCGCACCACGTCCGGGGTCAGGCGGCGGCCGGCGCCGCCCCGTCCAGCTCGCCGCGCTCCTCCTTGGCCAGCATCCGCTCGGCGAAGAAGCCGCCGGTCGGCAGCACCGACAGCACGAACAGCAGCAGGCCGCGCTTCGGCTCCCAGCGGCGGGCCTGGTACGCCTGGACCAGGAACACCAGGTAGAGGATGAACAGCACGCCGTGCACCGTGCCCATCACCGGGACGGCGTTGAAGCTCGTGGTGCGCTTCAGCACCGAGCAGACCAGCAGCAGCAGGAACGACAGGCCCTCGGGGCCGGAGACCAGGCGCAGGCGGTGGACGGCGGCGACGCTCTTCACGGGGATTCCTCACGGGGCAGGACGGGCGGCGGGTTTGTGAACGGATGCACAAGCCAGGCCTATTATCACCGACCCGACGCCGCGCCCGACCGCGGACCCCCTATTCTGCTGTGCTGCGCGCGACCCGACCGCCGGGCCGCGCAGACCCACGGGGGAACGCACCATGCTGAAACGGGACTGGAACCGGCACACCTGCGCCAAGCGCGGCCACATCACCTACGCGCCCGACGAGCCCGACCTGCGGACGCGCCTGCACACCGCCACCGCCGTCGGCACCGCCTGGCGCTGCCTGCGCTGCGGCGACTTCGCCCTCGGCGCCCCGCACGGCTCCGGCCCGGCCGAGGACGCGCCGCTGGTGCCCCGCGGCAAGGCGCTGCGCGACCTGTTCATCCTGCGCTTCCTGGCCGTCGAGCGGATGCTGCGCGGCCTGCTGATCGTGGTCGTCGCCTGGGGCGTGTGGAAGTTCTCCAACAGCCAGGACGCGGTGCGCCGGATCTTCGACGAGAACCTGACCGTCTTCAAGCCGGTCACCGACCACTTCCACTTCGACCTGGAGCACTCGCCGATCGTCGACACCATCCGCAAGACCTTCGAGTACAAGCACTCCACCCTGGTCTACGTGGCCGCGGCGCTGGTGGTGTACGCGCTGATCGAGATCGTCGAGGCGTTCGGCCTGTGGTGGGGCCACCGCTGGGCCGAGTACCTGACCGTGGTCGCCACCGCCGCGTTCCTGCCGCTGGAGGGCTACGAACTCACCGAGCACGTCAGCGCGCTGAAGATCTGCACGCTGCTGCTGAACATCGCCGCGGTGCTCTGGATCATGCTCTCCAAGCGCCTGTTCGGCCTGCGCGGCGGCCGCGCCGCGTTCGAGGCCGAGCGGCACTCGGCCTCGCTGCTGGAGGTCGAGGTCTCCGCGGGGGCGCTGCCGCAGGCGGCCTGACCGCCGGGGATTCGTCCGGTATGTCCGCCTGACGGTATGTCCGATGTACGGGTTTCGTACCGAACGGGTACCAGCCCTCCCGGTTCCCCTCCCCAGCCGGGGAGGGGGCCGCTAGATTCCCGGACGTGGCACAGTTCCGACTCCAGGGGTCCAGAGTCCTCGCCGTCGATCTCGCCGGGGACACCGTCAAGGCACGCAACGGCTCGATGGTCGCCTACACCGGGCAGATGGGCTTCAAGAAGCTCACCGGCGGCGGCGACGGCCTGCGCGGCATGGTCACCCGCCGGCTCACCGGCGAACGCATGGAGGTCATGGAGGTGAAGGGGCAGGGCACCTGCTACTTCGCCGACAAGGCCACCGAGATCAACCTGGTCCGGCTGAACGGCGAGACGCTGTTCGTCGAGTCCGACAACCTGCTCGCCACCGAGGCGACGCTGCGCACCGGCACCTCCTTCACCGGCCTGAACGGCATGGCCAGCGGCAACGGCCTGTTCACCACCAAGGTCGAGGGCCAGGGCTGG
The DNA here is from genome assembly GCF_000721345.1 of Kitasatospora sp. NRRL B-11411. Taxonomy (NCBI): domain Bacteria; kingdom Bacillati; phylum Actinomycetota; class Actinomycetes; order Kitasatosporales; family Streptomycetaceae; genus Kitasatospora; species Kitasatospora sp. NRRL B-11411. The sequence goes on from NZ_JOGH01000003.1 coordinate 21,335, forward strand.
GCCGCGGTCACCTCGGACGGCCCCGCGGTGATCCTCCGGGTCTCCCAGGGCCTGCCGCTGCGGGTCGACCCGGGCGCGTACATCGCCCACACCGGCAACCTGCAGCGGGCGCTCAAGTCCGGGGCCGGCTGGACCACCCTGATCGGCGAGGGCGGCGGCGAGGCCATGCAGGTCGAGTTCACCGGCGAGGGCCTGGTCTACGTCCAGCCCTCCGAGCGCAGGACGCTGGGAGGCGAGGTCTGATGGCCTTCACCCGGATCAACAGCAAGATGATCTCCGCGCAGATCCTGCCCGGCCAGCGGGTCCTCTCCCAGCGCGGCTCGATGCTCGGCTACACCGGCGAGGTCTCCTTCCAGCCCAACCTGATGGGCGGCCAGGGCGGCGTGATGTCGATGATCGGCCGCCGGGTCGCCAACGAGGACACCCCGCTGATGACCGTCGAGGGCCACGGCACCGTGATGTTCGGCCACGGCGGCCACCACGTGCACGTGATCGACCTGATCGGCGACACCCTGTACGTGGAGGCCGACCGGCTGCTCGCCTTCGAGGGCAGCCTGCAGCAGTCCACCATGTTCATGGGCCAGCAGGGCGGCCTGATGGGCGTGGTCCGCGGCCAGGTGACCGGCCAGGGCCTGTTCACCACCAAGCTCACCGGCAAGGGCGCGGTCGCCGTGATGGCCCACGGCGGGGTGATCGAACTCCCGATCTTCCCCGGCCAGTCCGTCCACGTCGACCCGCAGGCCTACGTCGCGCACCGCGGCGAGGTCACCAACAAGCTCTCCACCGCCCTCGGCTGGCGCGACATGGTCGGCCGCGGCTCCGGCGAGGCGTTCCAGCTCGAACTGTCCGGGCAGGGCACGGTGTACGTGCAGGCCAGCGAGGTGAAGCTCTGATGTCCTACCCCCCGCAGCCCCCGCAGTCGCCCTACGGCCAGCAGCCGTACGGCCAGCAGCCCCCGCCGTACCCGCCGCAGGGCCCCCCGCCCGGGTACTCCCAGCAGCAGTACGAGCAGTCCCACCAGGCCACCCAGGCCGGGATGCACGTCCCGGTGCCGCCGCCCCACCAGGCGCCCCCCGCCGGGCAGTTCGGCGCACCGGTGTTCCAGCCGCCCGGCGGCGACGGCCCGCAGGTCTGGGACGCCGGCACGCTGCCCGCCAACGACAACGTCAACCCGTACTGCTTCTCGGTCGACCTGAACGGCGCGTACTACCTGCAGAAGGGCAAGATGATCGCCTACTACGGCGAGATGCGCTTCTCCGGGATCGGCCGCGGCGCGCTCGACCAGCTCCTCGAACGGAACTTCAACTCCCCGCTGCACGCCGCCGACTGGGTGGTCGCCGAGGGGCGGGGCAAGCTGCTGCTCGCCGACCGCTCGTACGACCTCAACTCGTACGACCTGGAGGACGGCAACCTGACGGTGCGCTCGGGCAACCTGCTCGCCTTCGAGCCCACTCTGCAGCTCAAGCAGTCGATCATCCCCGGGTTCCTGACCCTGATCGGCACCGGCAAGTTCGTCGCCGCCTCCAACGGGCCGGTGCACTTCGTCGAACCCCCGATCCGGGTCGACCCGCAGGCCCTGGTCGGCTGGGCCGACTGCCCCGCGCCCTGCCACCACTACGACCACGGCTACCTGCACGGCGTCCTCGGCGGCCTGCGGCACCTGACCGGGATCGGCGGCGCCAGCGGCGAGGAGCACCAGTTCGAGTTCATCGGGGCCGGGCAGGTGCTGATGCAGTCCTCCGAGACGCTGATGGCCGAGAGGTCCGTCGGCGTGGTCGGCGCGGAGCCGGGCATTCCCGGCGCGAACGTCCCGCAGCAGCACGGCGGCGGCGGGGCGGCGGGGCTCGGCAACCTGGGGGACCTGGGGCGGCGCTTCGGGCTCTGACGGGGGGGTCCAGGGGGGCGCGAAGCCTGGTGAGCGCGAAACCAGGGGCGCGGGGAACTGCGCGCGGCGGAGGAGCACGTCAGCGAGTTCGCGGGATAGTGCAACACACTGTCCTACGAGGCGATCTGGCTGTGCGTGCTCGCTCGGCCGCGCAGTTCCCCGCGCCCCTGCTTGCGCAGGGCCTGGCGCGGCAGTTCTCCCTGCGCCCCTGGTTTCGCAGCGTCTGGCGCGGCAGTTCTCCCCGCGCCCCTGCTGGCATGGCTGGTCTCACACGGGTGTGAACTCCACCGGGAGGGAGACCAGGGCCCGGTGGATGGGGCCCGGGCGCCAGAGGACGTCCGGGGTGGGGACGGCTAGGCGGAGGTCGGTGAGGCGGCTGATCAGGTACTCGATGGCGGTGACGGCCATCAGGACGGCGGGTTGGCGGGCCGGGCAGCGGTGCGGGCCGGCGCCCCAGGCGAGGTGAGCGTAGGAGCCGCCGAGGGACTCGCTCTCGGCGGGGGTGAGCACGGCCTGCGCGTTGGCGGAGGCGTAGGAGACCAGCACCGGCTGCTCGGGGGTGAGCGGGGTGCCGTGGAAGACGATCTCGTGCCGGGGGTAGTGCGGGGAGAAGTTGGACAGCGGGGGGTCGTTCCAGAGCACTTCGTTGACCGCGTCGTGGGCGGTCATCGCGCCGCTGTGCAGCGAGCCGGCGTAGCGGTCGTCGGAGAGCATCCGCAGCAGCGCGTTGGCGATCAGGTTGGCGGTGGGTTCGTGGCCGGCCATCAGGGTGAGGGTGATGTGCCGGACGACCTCGTCGTCGGCGAGCTGGGCGGGGTGGCCGAGGAAGGCGGAGATCAGGTCGTGCCGGGGTGCGGTGCGGCGGTCGGCGACCTGTTCGGTGATGACGGCGACCAGGTCGGCGTACGCGGCGGCGGCGCCGGTGGAGGTTTCGAAGGAGCGGTTCATCGCGGTGCTGATCCGGTCGATGTCCGGGTCGGGGACGCCGTACCAGGAGGTGAGGATGAGCAGCGGGAGCCGGTAGGCGTACTGGGCGAGCAGGTCGGCCTTGCCGCCGCCGGCGAACTCGGCGATGAGCTGTTCGGCGACGGCGGTGGTGTCGCGTTGCAGCAGGTGGGGTTCGAGGATGCCGACGCTGTCGGTGATGACCTGGCGGTAGCGGGTGTGGGCGGGGCCGTCGGAGAAGAGGGCGGTGGGGCGCCAGCCGAACAGCGGGAGCAGCGGGGAGTCGGCGGGCTGGGTGGCCTGCCAGCGGCGCGGGTCGCGGGTCCAGGTGTCGGTGTCGCGGAGGACTTCGAGGGCGACGTGGTAGTCGGTGACCAGCCAGGCGTCGACGCCGGGGGCGAGTTCGACGGGGGCGAGCGGTCCGCGGTCGCGCAGCCGGGCGTAGTGGGCGTGCGGGTCGGCGGCGAACTGGGGCCCGTAGAGGGCGGTGCGGGGGGTCACGGGGCGGTCTCCGGGGGGAGGCGGTCCAGGACGTGCTCGGTGAGGGCGATCAGGGCGTCGACGCAGCCTTCGCGTTCGCGGGCGTCGACTTCGACCAGCGGGGTGGCGGGGTCGAGGTCGAGGGCGGCGCGGATCGCGTCGAGGGCGATCGGCGGGGTGTCGGGGAAGCGGTTGACGGCGACGGCGTAGGGCAGGCCGGCTTCCTCGATCAGGTCCATGGCGTCGAAGGCGTCGGCGAGCCGGCGGGTGTCGGCCAGCACGAGGGCGCCGAGGGCGCCGCGGGCGAGGTCCTCCCAGAGCGGGAGGAAGCGGCGCTGGCCGGGGGTGCCGAACAGGTAGAGGACGAACTCGCCCCCGGAGAGGGTGAGTCGGCCGAAGTCGACGGCGACGGTGGTGGCGGTCTTGTCGGGGGTGCGGCTGAGGTCGTCGACCGGGAGGCTGGCCGCGGTCATGGTCTCCTCGGTGTGCAGCGTCGGGATCTCCGACAGGGTGCGCACGAAGGTGGTCTTGCCGACCCCGAAGGGCCCGGTGACCATGAGTTTCATCAGGATCGGGTCGGTGGGGGGCAGGTAGGCCGGGGCCCCCGCGGGTCCGTCACCGGGCAGGGTGGCGGTGCTACTTGAGGGCGCGAAGTCCACTGAGGAGCCTTTCGGCGAGGTCCCGGTTGACCGGCTGGGCGGAGGGGATCGGCGCGCGGACCGCCAGGGCGCCGCGTTCGGCCAGGTCGGCGGCGATGAAGACGGTCGCGCTGACGGGCAGCCGCAGGTGGGCGGCGGCCTCGGCGACGGTCAGCGCGCCGGGGCGGACGAGTTCCCATAACTGGCGGTGCTCGCCGCCGAGTCCGGCCGGGAGGTCGGCGGCGGCGTGCAGCACGCTGAGCCGTTCCAGGCGGTGGGTGCCGGCCGCGGCGGTGCGGCCCTGGGTGGCGAGGTAGGCGGGCACCAGGCGGCGGTGGGGGCCCTGCGGGCGGGGGGAGGCGGTCATGTGTGGCTCGCTTCCCGGGCGGGGCTGGCCAGGGCCCGGGCGAGCGCGGCGACCTGGACCTGCATCTGGTAGGCGATGGTGCCGAGGTCGGCGCCGGGGAGGGCGAAGACGGCCAGCGAGGAGTTCTCGCCGGCCGGGGTGACCACGGCGTAGCCGTGCTCGGACTCGACCACGGTCTGGTTGAGCTTGACCTTCTCGGCGCCGGTGAAGGCGGTGGTGAAAGCGCGGGCGGCGGCGTGCAGCGAGGCGGTCATGGCGGCGACCCGGTCGGCGCCGTCCCGGCCGAGGTCGGCGGAGTGGCCGGTGACCAGGCCGTCGCCGGTGGCGATGACGGCGTTCTGGACGCCGGGCAGGTCGAGCAGCGGGGTGAGGACCCAGGAGAGGTCCTCGGTGTGGCGGCGGAGCTGGGCGGTCACGGGGTTTCGACTCCTTCGGGTGCGGCGGGTCCTGCGGGGCGCGCCGCCTGGTCGGTGGCGCTGCGTCCGGCGGCGGTGCCGGACTGGAGGGCCGACCACGCGCTGCGGGCCCGGTCGGGGGTGGTGCCCGCCGGGGCGGGGAGGGGGGACGGCGCGTCCTGGTGCGGGACGCGGGGGGCGCGGCGCTTGCGGGTGGGCAGGGCGTCGCCCGCGTCGAACACCGGGGCGGTCTGGGTGATCGGGCGGGGGGCCAGGGCGGAGAGCGGGGCGGCCGGGTCGGTGAGGGTGAGCAGGTCGGCGGGCAGCCGCAGGATGGCGCGGACGCCGCCGTACGGGGAGGGTTCGACCCGGCAGCCGAAGCCGAACTGGCGGCAGAGCAGGCCGATCACCGCGAAGCCGGCCTGCGGCGGGTCGCCGAGTTCGGTGAGCAGCACCTCGGCCTGGCCGTCGAGCAGGTCGCGGGCCCGTTCGAGCTGGTCGGGCTCCATGCCGACGCCCATGTCGTCGACCACGACCAGGGCGCCGGAGCTGCCCTGTTCGACGGAGACCACGACCCGGGTCTCGGGGTGCGAGTAGGCGGTGGCGTTGCCGAGGATCTCGGCGAGCGCGATGGCGACGGGTTCGGCGGCCCGGGCGGCCACCGCGAGCCGGGGTTCGCGCAGGTGGTTGGTGATCTCGACGCGGGCGTAGCCGGCCACCCGGGACTGCGCGCCGACGCAGAGTTCGGCGAGCGGGGAGTCCTCCCGGGTCATGCCGGGCCAGGCGCCGGAGAGCACGGCGAGGGACTGGACCCGGCGCAGGGTGAGTTCGTTGCGGAAGTCGAGGGCGAGCATCCGGGGGTCGTCGACGGTGAGCTGGATCTCCTCCAGCAGCGAGCGGACCTGGATCAGCAGCGCCTGGATCTTGGAGGCGGCGCCGCGCAGGGCGGCCCGGGCGGCGGCGTCGGTGCGTTCGCGTTCGGCGAGCGCGGCGCGGACGGCGGTGCCCAGGACGGCGTCCAGGGCGCGGTGCAGTTCCTCGTGGCCGGTGCCGGTGTCGAGCGGGCCGGGGACGGGGGTGCGGGGGTGGGTGAGCGCGGTGGCGGCGGCGGGCAGGCGTTCGTGCGCGAGGTGGGTGAGTTCGCGGACGGCGGTGGCCAGCCGGGCTTCGGCGAGGGTGTGCCGGGCCTCGGCGGCGTGGGCCCGACCGTCGGCCGTGCGGGCGCGTTCCTCGCCGGTGCGGGCGCGGTCCTCGGCGGCCCGGGCGCGGACTTCGGCGCCCTGGGCGCGGGTCTCGGCCTCGGTGGCGCGCTGGGTGGCGACCCGGGCGGTGCGGGTGGCCCGCCGGGCCGACCAGAGCAGGGGTCCTGCGGTCAGCGCGGCACCGGCCAGCAGGGCGAGCACGATCTCGACCATGGGGTCCTCGGGGAAGTCGTCGCTGGGGTCGGAGGGGGGGTGCTGGGGTCGGTTCAGGCGGTGCGGGCGGCGCGCTGCCGGGCCAGGCCGGCCATCCGGCCGACGACCTCGAGCATGGCGGGGGGTTCGGCGCCGTCGAGGTGCCGGTACTCGGTGCCGATGGTGACCAGCAGCCGTTCGGGGAGGCCGAGTTCGGGGTAGCGGGCCTCGTCGATGACGGCCCGGGCGGCTTCGGCGGCGGTGCGGCCGGCGGCGTGCAGGGCGTGCGCGCGGTCGCGGACGTAGCGCAGGTAGCCGGCGTGGGCGCGCAGGTCGGCGCGGGTGAGCAGCGGGCCGTGGCCGGGGACGACGGTCTCGGCGCCGGTGTCGAGCAGCCGTTCGACGGCGTCGATGACGTTGCCGAGCGGGCCGGCCCAGTGCACGGGGTGGTCGCCGGGGCGCTCGGCGGTGGAGCCGAAGACGATGTCGCCGGTGAAGACGGTGGAGCGGGTGGGCAGGTGGACGATCAGGTCGCCGCTGGTGTGGGCCGGCGGGAGGCTGCTGATCTGCACCGGGATGTCGCCGACGCGCAGGTCGAGTTCGCCGGTGAAGACGGTGTCGGGGACGACCGGCGGGGTGTCGGCCCAGTTGAAGCAGCCGAAGTGCTCGTGCAGGTAGGCGCCGGTGTCGTCGTCCTTGTCGAGGTTCTGCAGCAGGGCGTGCTGCTGCTCGGGGGTCGGCTCGTAGGCGATGTGGTGCAGGGCCTCGCGGGTGGTGATGACCTCGGCGTCGGGCAGGACGCCGGCGCCCCAGAGGTGGTCGCCGTTGGCGTGGGTGACCACGATCCGGCCGACCTCGGTGCCGGGGGCGAGGACGGCGCGGGTGCGCTCCAGGAACTCGCCGGCCAGGGTGCGGTCGTAGGGGGTGTCGATCCACAGCGCGGAGCCGCCGGCGGTGACCAGGCCGCAGTTGGCCAGTCCCCAACCACGTTGCTGCGGCTGCCATGCGTATATACCGTCGGCTATCGAATGGAAGTGCGCGCTCCGCGTCGTCATGGGCGCGATTATGCCCAACTCTGTGTCACCGTTTGACTCCGGGCCGGGAATTGGCCACGAGCGGCCGGATCCGGCCGGGTGGGGCGGCGGTGGTGCGTGGGCGGAGCACTCGGTCCAGACCGCGGTCGGGCGCGGCGGTCCGGGTGGTGAATTCGTACAACATTGAACAACTTCGGCTATACTCGGCCGCATGGACAACCCTGTGACCGAAGCGCCCGCGGTCCCCGCCTCCCGCCGGGACGGCGAGGCGGACACCCCGTGGCTCGACGCCCGCGAGCAGCGGTTCTGGCGCGCCCACCTGGAGGTCGGCAAGCTGCTCGACCACCAGCTGAGCCGGGAGCTGCAGGCGCACAACCTCGCCATCAACGACTACGAGATCCTGGTGGTGCTCTCCGAGTCCCCGGACCGCCGGATGCGGATGACCGACCTGGCCACCGCCACCCTGCAGTCCAAGAGCCGGCTCTCGCACCAGATCACCCGGATGGAGACGGCCGGCCTGGTGCTGCGCCAGGAGTGCCCGGGCGACCGCCGCGGCCTGTACGCGCACCTGACCGAGCACGGCTGGGAGACGCTCCGCAAGGTCGCCCCGGACCACGTCCGCAGCGTCCGCGAGCACTTCATCGACCGGCTCACCGACGAGCAGCTGGACGCGCTGTACGCGGCCCTGGCCCCGATCGCCGAGCACCTGCGCGGGCTCCGCGGCCGGGGCTGACCGGCAGCCTCAGGAGGTCAGTTCGGCCACCAGCCGGTCGGCCGCCGCGTACGGGTCGAGCTCGCCCGCCGCGACCTGCCCGGCCAGCGCGTCCAGGTGCCGGTCGCCGCGCAGGTCGCCGATCCGGGCGCGCAGCGCGGCCAGCGTGATCGCCTCGACCTCCTGGGCGGCCCGGCGCCGGCGGCGGGCGTCCAGCTCGCCGGTCTCGGCCAGCCAGCCGCGGTGCTTCTCCAGCGCCTCGACGAGCTCGTCCACGCCCTCGCCGCGGGCCGCCACGGTCTTGACGATCGGCGGCCGCCAGTCGCCCGCCTGCCGGGACTCCCCCAGGCCGAGCATGTGGTTGAGCTCGCGGGCGGTGGCGTCCGCGCCGTCCCGGTCGGCCTTGTTGACCACGAACACGTCGCCGATCTCCAGGATGCCCGCCTTGGCGGCCTGGATGCCGTCGCCCATGCCGGGGGCCAGCAGCACCACCGAGGTGTCGGCCTGCGCGGCGACCTCCACCTCGGACTGCCCGACGCCGACGGTCTCCACCAGGATCACGTCGCAGCCGGCCCCGTCCAGCACCCGCAGCGCCTGCGGGGCGGCCCAGGCCAGGCCGCCGAGGTGGCCGCGGGTGGCCATCGAGCGGATGAACACCTCCGGGTCGGTGGCGTGCTCCTGCATCCGCACCCGGTCGCCGAGCAGCGCCCCGCCGGAGAACGGCGAGGACGGGTCGACGGCCAGCACCCCGACCCGCTTGCCGAGCCGGCGGTAGGCGCTCACCAGCGCCGAGGTGGAGGTGGACTTGCCCACCCCGGGCGAGCCGGTCAGGCCCACCGTGTAGGCCCGCCCGCTGTACGGGGCGAGCGCCGCCATCACCTCGCGCAGTTCGGGCGCGGCGTTCTCCACCAGCGTGATCAGCCGGGCCACCGCCCGGGGACGGCCCTGCCGGGCCTGCTCGACCAGCGTCGCCACATCGGCCATCGAAAATCGCTCCTCGCAGCAGAAAGACGGACGCCCCGCCGGGCCGCACGCGCGGCCCGACGGGGGTCCTGGGGTTTCCCGGGATTCAGGTCAGCCCTGCGCGGGGACCTTGACGATCAGCGCGTCGCCCTGGCCGCCGCCGCCGCACAGCGCGGCCGCGCCGACCCCGCCGCCGCGGCGCTGCAGCTCCAGCGCCAGGTGCAGCACCACGCGGGCGCCGGACATGCCGATCGGGTGGCCGAGCGCGATCGCGCCGCCGTTGACGTTGACGATCGAGTCGTCCACGCCGAGGTCCTTCATCGACTGGTGGGCGACGGCGGCGAACGCCTCGTTGATCTCGATCAGGTCGAGGTCCCCGACCTCCAGGCCCTCCTTGGCGAGGGCGTGCTTGATCGCGTTGGACGGCTGCGACTGCAGCGAGTTGTCCGGGCCCGCGACGTTGCCGTGCGCGCCGATCTCGGCGATCCAGGTCAGGCCCAGCTCCTCGGCCTTGGCCTTGCTCATCACCACGACCGCGGCGGCGCCGTCGGAGATCTGCGAGGAGGTGCCGGCCGTGATCGTGCCGTCCTTGGCGAAGGCCGGGCGCAGCTTGGCCAGGCCCTCGACGGTGGTGTCGGCGCGGATGCCCTCGTCCTGGCTGAACAGCACCGGCTCGCCCTTGCGCTGCGGGATCGGCACCGGGGTGATCTCGGCCTCGAACACGCCGTCGGCCTGGGCCTTGGCGGCGCGCTGGTGCGAGGCGGCCGCGATCGCGTCCTGCACGTCGCGGGTGATGCCCAGGCGGGTGTTGTGCTTCTCGGTGGACTCGCCCATCGGGATGTTCTCGTAGGCGTCGGTCAGGCCGTCGTGGGCCATCGCGTCGAGCATGCCGATCGCGCCGTACTTGAAGCCCTCGCGGGACTTCGGCAGCAGGTGCGGGGCGTTGGTCATCGACTCCTGGCCGCCGGCCACCACGATGTCGAACTCCCCGGCCCGGATCAGCTGGTCGGCCAGCGCGATCGCGTCCAGCCCGGAGAGGCAGACCTTGTTGATGCTCAGCGCCGGGACGCTCATCGGGATGCCGGCCTTGACCGCCGCCTGCCGCGCCGGGATCTGCCCCGCGCCGGCCTGCAGCACCTGTCCCATGATCACGTACTGCACCTGCCCGCCGGTGATCCCGGCCCGCTCCAGCGCGGCCTTGATGGCGAAGCCGCCCAGCTCGGCGCCGGAGAATCCCTTGAGCGAGCCGAGCAGCCGCCCCATCGGGGTGCGGGCACCTGCGACGATCACAGAAGTAGTCATGGACGAGCCCCTTCGCGCGTCGGACCAGAGGGTACGGGGGATGCGGTCAATGTACTGATCGGTCACCTCTGCGTCACCGCCGGGACGATGTGATCAGCGCTACTGGCACTTCCCAGTGAACACTGTGCCGGAACCGGGCGGGGACGTGTGAGCAGGCTCGCAGCGCGGCCCGCTGGCGTCCGGTCGGCGCGATGCGCTGCACTGGGTGCCATCCCTCACCGTCCGCACCCTCCGGAGGACACCGTGCTGACCCGCATCGACCACATCGGCATCGCCTGCTTCGACCTGGACCGGACGGTCGAGTTCTACCGCTCCGCCTACGGCTTCGAGGTGTTCCACAGCGAGGTCAACGAGGAGCAGGGGGTGCGCGAGGCGATGCTGAAGATCAACGACACCGGGGACGGCGGGGCCTCCTACCTGCAGCTGCTGGAGCCGACCCGGGAGGACTCCACGGTGGCCAAGTGGCTGGCCAAGAACGGCGAGGGCGTGCACCACATCGCGTTCGGCACCGCCGACGTGGACGCCGACGCGGCCGCGATCGCGGGCAAGGGCGTGCGGGTGCTGTACGACGAGCCGCGGCGGGGGTCGATGGGCTCCCGGATCACCTTCCTGCACCCCAAGGACTGCGGCGGCGTGCTGACCGAACTGGTCACCAGCGCGGAGCCGTCCGAGCACTGACCGGAGCCGGTCGAGAGCGGGTACGCACCGGGTACGGGGCGGGTACGGGGGCCGTCCGGCCGGTAACGAACCGGTCGGTAACTTCCGAAAAGCACCTCGCCCCCATTCCCCCGGGAGCGGCTCCCACTACAATGCCCAGGTGCGCTGGTACCTCCGGTCCGCGCACCGCAGGGGAGTCCACGACGCGGGCACGGCCGGACGGTCGCCGTTCGGATCTGTCACCATTCTCCAGAGGCAACATTTCGCTCCCGGGTCCACCCGGACGGCGGAGCGACGGCAAGGACCAACCGATCCGCCCGTGGACCACGGGGGCGGAGCGGCCCGGTCGAGGACGCGACCAGGAGATGGATGGACCGCGGAGTGCGGGGCTACGACCGCTACGAGGCTGAGGATCACCTCTCCAAGTTCGAGGCCGAGCTGGAGAAGGCCCGCAAGGAGCGGGACAAGACCATCGAGCACGCCGACGACCTCGCCTACCAGGTGGAGGTCCTCCGGGCCAAGCTGCACGAGGCCCGCCGGCAGCTCGCCCAGCCGCGCGCCTTCGACTCCGTCTCCGGCCAGGCCGAACAGGTCCTGCGCAACGCCGAGATGCAGGCCGAGGCGCTGCGCGCGGACGCCGAGCGCGCCGTGCGCGAGTCGCAGGCCGCCACCCAGCGGATGCTGGCCGAGGCCGCCGAGCGCACCGCCCAGCTGGAGGCCGAGTTCAACGCCCGGCGCCGCCGGCTGGAGGAGGAGCTCGCCGAGTTCCGGGCCGCCGCCGAGCGCCACGTCAACGAGAACGTCAGCTGGGCGGAGCAGACCCGCGCCGGCACCGAGCAGGAGGCCCAGCGCCTGCTGCAGGAGGCCCGCGCCGAGGCCGACCGGATGATGGCCGCCGTCCGCGCCGAGGCCGCCGCCCTCGCCGACCAGGCCCGCGCCCAGACCGCCGCCGACGTGGACGCCGCCCGCGGCGAGGCCCAGGCCCAGGCCGAGGCCGCCCTGCTGCGCGCCCAGACCGACGCCGAGCGCCTGCTGCGCGCCGCCTCCGAGCAGGCCCAGCAGACCGGCGCCCAGGCCGAGGAGCACCGCGCCGCCGCCCTCGGCGCCGCCCAGCAGCAGCTCGCCGACGCGCACGCCGCCGCCGAGCAGAAGCTCGCCGCCGCCGAGGCCGAGATCACCACCCTCAAGCAGCAGGCCCGCGCCGACCAGGAGCGCGCCGCGGCCGCCCTGGCCGGCGCCCAGGCCGAGATAGAGCGGCTGCGCGCCGAGGCCCTGGCCGAGACCGAGCGGGCCCGCGCCGAGGCCGCCCGGATGCGCGAGGAGGCCACCGCCGCCGCCCAGCGCCTGCAGGCCGAGGCCACCAGCGAGGCCGAGCGCAAGGTCGCCGACGGCGCCGCCGCCAGCGAGCAGCGCTCCGCCACCGCCCGCGCCGAGATCGCCAAGATGGTGGCCGCCGCCACCCGCGAGGCCGACCTGATCCGCTCCGCCGCCGCCACCGTGCAGGCCGAGGCGGACGCCGCCAAGGCCGCCGCCCGCGAGGAGAGCGAGCGCCTGCGCGGCGCCGCCGAGTCGGTCGCCAACGAGCTGCGCGCCGAGGCCGAGGCGGAGATCGCCGAGCGCCGGGCCGCCACCGAGGCCGAGGCCGCCCGGCTGCGCGAGGAGGCCGCCGCCGAGGCCGAACGGATCCGCACCGAGGCCGAGGAGGCCGGCCGGGCCGAGGGCGCCAAGGACGCCGCGCTGCGGCTGGCCCGGGCCGCCAAGCAGGCCGAGGAGGTGCTCGCCCGGGCGGGCAACGACGCCGAGTCCACCCGCAGCGAGGCCGCCGCCGAGGCCGAACGGCTGGTCGAGCACGCCAAGTCCGAGGCCGGCACCCTGCTGGAGCAGGCCCGCGAGGCCGTCGAGCAGGCGCAGAACGCCGCCATGGAGGACGCCGCCTCGATCCGCGAGCAGCTGGAGCGGATGCAGGCCGACGCCGCCCGGGCCCGCGAGCAGGCCGAGGAGCAGCGCTCCACCGCCGAGGCCGAGGCCGAACGGGTCCGGGCCGAGGCCCGCCGGCAGGCCGCGGTGCAGATCGAGGAGTCCGCGAAGCAGGCCGAGGAGCTGCTGACCAGCGCCAAGTCCGATGCGGACGCGCTGCGTTCGGGCGTCGGCGAGGAGGTCGAGCGGCTGCGCGCGGAGGCCCGCGAGCAGGCCGCCGCCGTCCAGGGCCGGGCCGAGCAGACCCTGGCCCGGGCCCGCGCCGAGGGCGAGAAGATCACCGCCGCCGCCGAGCAGGCCCGCGCCGAGAAGCTGGCCGCGGCCGAGGCCGCCGCCGAGGAGACCCGGGCCGCCGCCGAACGGCACGGCGCCGAGCTGCGCGAGCAGGCCGCCGCCGCGGCCGCCACCGTCCGGGCCGAGGCCGACGCCGCCGCCGAGGCGCTGCGGGCCGACACCGCCCAGTGGGCCGAGCAGCACCGCGCCGAAGCCGAGGAGGCCGGCCGGATCCTCCGCGCCGACGCCGAGGACGCCGCCCGCGCCGTCGCCCAGCGGGCCGAGGCCGCCGCCGAGGCGCTGCGCGAGGAGGCCGCCGCCGCCCGCGAGGCCGCCCGCGCCAACCTGGAGCGCGACCAGGCGCAGACCGCCGAGAAGCTGGCCGAGGCCGCCGCCGTCCGGGAGGCCGCCGACGGCGAGGCCGAGCAGGTCCGCGAGGCCGCCCGCACCGAGGCCGCCGCGCTGCGCGAGAGCGCCGCCACCGACGCCGCCCGGGCCCGCGCCGACGCCGAGCAGGACGCCGAGCGGCTGCGCACCGAGGCCGAGCAGGCCCTGGCCGCCGCCCGCGCGGACGCCGCCGCCCTGGGCACCGAGGCCGCCGCCGACCGGGCCGAGGCGGCCCGGCTGCGCGAGGAGGCCGAGGGCTACGACCGCGAACTGCGCGCCACCGCCGACCGCGAGACCGCCGAACTGCGCGCGACCGCCGAGCGCGAGACCGCCGAGCTGCGGGCCGCCGCCGAGCGGGAGACCGCCGAACTGCGCGAGCGGGCCGAGCACGAGACCACCGAGCAGCGCACCGCCGCCGAGGCGTACGACCGCGAACTGCGGGCCGCCGCCGAACGCGAGACCACCGAGCTGCGCGCCACCGCCGAGCGCGAGAGCACCGAACTGCGGGAGAGCGCCGAGGCGTACGACCGCGAGCTGCGGGCGACCGCCGAGCGGGAGACCGCGGAGCTGCGCGAGCGGGCCGAGCACGCCGCCGAGCAGCTGCGGGCGAACGGCGAGGCGCGGGCCGCCGAGCTGGTCGCGGCGGCCGAGCAGGAGGCCGCCGAGGTCCGCCAGTCGGTGGCGGGCATGCACGAGAAGGCCACCGGGCAGATCGCCGAGCTGCGGGCCGCGGCCGAGCGGGAGAGCACCGAGCTGCGCGAGAGCGCCGAGGCGTACGACCGCGAGCTGCGGGCCACCGCGGAGCGGGAGAGCGCCGAACTGCGGGCCGCGGTCGCGGAGTTCGTGCAGCAGCAGCGGGCCGAGGCGGAGGCCGCCGGACAGCGCGTGCTGGCCGAGGCGGAGGAGTTGGCGGCGGCGGCGCTGGCGGAGGCCGAGGAGCGGTCGGCCGCGCTGCGCTCGGACGCCGAGGAGTACGCGCTGGCGACCCGGACGCTGGCGGAGGACTTCGACGCGGACATCCGCGGCCGGGCCGAGTCCTTCGACCGGGAGACCCGGGAGGCCGCCGAGGCGTACGACAAGGCGACCCGCGAGCAGGCGAAGTCGGTGCTGGAGAAGGCGTTCGCGGACGCCGAGCAGCTCGGCGAGGAGGCCCAGGCGGAGGCGCTGGCGGTGGCCGCGGCCGCCGAGGAGCAGTCCGACGCGATGGTGTCGGCGGCCCGCCAGGAGGCGGAGCGGCTGCGCGCCGAGGCCGAGGCGCAGGGCAAGGCCGAGGTGGAGAAGGCCCGTTCGGACGCGGACGCGCTGCTCTCGGAGGCCCGGCGGGACTCCACGGCGATCCGCGAGCGGGCCGAGGAGCTGCGCGAGCGCACCGACGCCGAGATCGAGGCGCTGCACGAGCGGGCCCGCAAGGAGAACGCGCAGGCGATGAAGTCCGCCGGCGAGCGGGTGGACGCGCTGGTGACGGCGGCCCAGGAGCAGCTGACCGAGGCCGAGGAGCAGGCGCAGGCGCAGGTCGCGGAGGCCGAGGAGCGGGCCGCGGAGCTGATCGCGGCGGCCGAGTCCCGGGTGTCCGAGCTGACGTCGGAGGCGTCCGCGGAGGCGGGCCGGGTGCGGATCGCCGCGGTGCGCAAGGCCGAGACGCTGCTCAAGGAGGCCGAGAACAAGCTGGCCGACTCCACCACCCGGGCCGAGGCGCTGATCATCAAGGCGGAGGCGAAGCTCAAGGCCGCCGAGATGGAGTCCGAGGAGCAGTTGGAGGCGGCGGCCGACGAGGCGGCGTCCCGGCTCAAGCGTGCCGACGAGGAGGCCGAGAAGCGGATCCGCCGGGCCGGTTCGGACGCCGAGGAGCAGCTGCGGCTGGCCGCGGAGGAGAGCGAGCGGATCCTCGCCGAGGCGAAGTCCGAGGCCAAGCGCGTGACCGACGAGGGCCAGCGGGAGTTGGACGAGCTGGTCCGTCGGCGCAAGGACATCAACACCGAGATCTCTCGGGTCCAGGACGTGCTGTCGGCGTTGGAGGCGTTCGAGGCGCCCGCCGCGTCGGCCCACGGCAACGGGGGAAGCAAGAAGGACGGAGGGCCCAAGGCAGGTGCCGGAGTGGGCTCTCCGCGGTCGGGAGGCAATCGCTCCGGGGGCGCGCCACCCGATTGAGCGGACATTGTCCGCGAACCGACGGCGTTTCGCCGTTGACACTCCGGTACCGTGTCAGGATTCCCTCAACCATCTCAGCGGTTTGACGACAGGAAGCCCAGAAATCCCATGAGCGACAGTCACTCCCCGCACGGCTTCGACCTGGTACGCCGTGGGTACGAGCGCGCCCAGGTCGACGAGCGGATCGCCAAGCTGGTGGCCGACCGAGACAGCGCGCTCTCCCGGATCAGCGCGCTGGAGAAGCGCATCGAGGAACTCCACCTGGAGACCCAGACGGCCCAGGCCGCGGTCACCGACGCGGAGCCCTCGTACGCCGGCCTCGGTGCCCGCGTCGAGAAGATCCTCCGCCTCGCCGAGGAGGAGGCCAAGGACCTGCGCGACGAGGCGCACCGCGCCGCCGAGCAGCACCGCGAGCTGGCCGAGGCCGCCGCGCAGCAGGTCCGCACCGAGGCCGAGAACTACGCCAAGGACCGCAAGGCCAAGGCGGAGGACGAGGGCCTGCGGATCGTCGACAAGGCCAAGTCGGACGCGGCGCAGCTGCGGGCCGAGGCCAACAAGGACGCGCAGAACAAGCGCGAGGAGGCGGACGCCCTCTTCGAGGAGACCCGCACCAAGGCCGCCCAGGCCGCCCTGGAGTTCGAGACCAACCTGGCCAAGCGCCGGGAGCAGTCCGAGCGCGACCTGGCGGCCCGTCAGGCCAAGGCGGAGAAGCGCCTGGCCGAGATCGAGCACCGGGCGGAGCAGCTGCGCCTGGAGGCCGAGAAGCTGCGCACCGACGCGGAGCGCCGCTCCCGGCAGACCATCGAGACGGCGCAGCGCCAGGCCGAGGACATCGTGGCCGACGCCAACGCGAAGGCCGACCGGGTCCGCAGCGAGTCGGAGCGCGAGCTGGCGGCGCTCACCAACCGCCGCGACTCGATCAACGCCCAGCTGACCAACGTGCGCGAGATGCTGGCCACGCTGACCGGTGCGGCGGTCGCGGCGGCCTCCCAGCCGACCGACGACTCGCTGGGCGTGCCGGCGCAGCAGTCGCGCTGACACCCTGTCCGGACACCGCTGAAGTCCAGAACGGCCCGAGGGGGCCCGGAGCTCGTGCTCCGGGCCCCCTCGGCGCGTTCCGGCGGCCGTCCGGCTACTTGACCCGCTTGAGCAGGGCCCGGACGGCGGTGTTGAAGGTCTCGGGGGCCTCCAGCGAGGAGAGGTGGCCGACCGCCGGGATGACGGTCAGTTCGGCGTCGGAGAGCGCCTCGGCCATCATCCGGGCCTCGCTGAGCGGGGTGACGGTGTCGAGTTCGCCGACGATGACCGCGGCGGGGACGTCCAGGGCGGCCAGTTCGTCCAGCGAGTCGGGGCGGGCGGCCATCGCGCGCTGCGCCCAGGCGACCGCGGCCGGGTCGGCCTCGGCGATCATCCGCCGTACCGCGTCGGTGAGTTCGGGGTCGGTGCCGGGGGCGAGCAGCTTCTCCGCCATCTGCTCCTCGATGAGCAGCTCGACGCTGCCGCGCTCCAGGACGGCGGCGGCGATCCGCTCCCGGTTGGCGCGGGCGGCGTCGGTGTCGGTGGTGGCCTTGGTGTCGGCGAGGACGAGTCCGGCCAGCCGGCCGGGGTGGCGGCGGGCGAAGGCCATCGCCACGTAGCCGCCCATCGACAGGCCGGCCAGGACGGCCCGTTCGACGCCGAGCGCGTCCAGCAGGTCGGCCAGGTCGTCGGCGGCGGTGTCCAGCGACGGGGGCAGGTCGCCGAGCGGGGCGGTGCCGAAGCCGCGCTGGTCCGGCGCGATCACCCGGGCGTCGTCCCCGGCCGGGCCGGGGACGCGCTCCAGTTGGACCTCCCACATCCGCGCGGAGAGCGGGAAGGCGTGCAGCAGGACGAGCGGGGTGCCGGTGCCGTTCTCGCGGACGGCCGGCGCGCTGGACGAGGTCATGGTTCCACCGTAGGGCCCGCCGGGCACGCCCCGGACGCAGGTTGTCCGATTCATCCGCTTTTTGCCATAACCTGGCTCCAGACCAAGGAGCGGCAGATGATCGAGTTGCACCACCTGACGAAGCGTTATGGCGACAAGTTGGCCGTCGACGATCTGAGCTTCCGGATCCCGGAGGGCGTGGTGACCGGCTTCCTCGGACCGAACGGCGCCGGCAAGTCCACCACCATGCGCATGATCCTCGACCTCGACCACCCGACCGGCGGCGAGGTCACCATCAACGGCAGGCACTACTCCGGGATCCAGGACCCGCTGCGGCAGATCGGCGCCCTGCTGGAGGCCAAGGCCGTCCACCCCGGCCGCACCGCGTACGACCACCTGCTCTGGCTGGCCCAGTCCAACCGGGTGCCGCGCGGCCGGGTCGACGAGGTGCTCGACCTGGTCGGCCTGACCGCGGTGGCCAGGAAGCGCGCCCGCGGCTTCTCGCTCGGCATGGGCCAGCGCCTGGGCATCGCCTCCGCACTGCTGGCCGACCCGCAGACCCTGATGTTCGACGAGCCGGTGAACGGCCTCGACCCCGAGGGCATCCTGTGGATCCGCAACCTGATGAAGCGCCTGGCCTCCGAGGGCCGCACCGTCTTCGTCTCCTCCCACCTGATGAGCGAGATGGCGCTGACCGCCGACCACCTGGTGGTGATCGGCCGCGGCCGGCTGCTCGCCGACCTCCCGATGGCCGAGTTCATCAAGCGCAACTCCCGCTCCGCGGTCCGCCTGCGCACGCCCCACCAGGAACAGCTGCTGAACGCCCTGCACGGCGCCGGCCTGCGGGCCGAGAGCGGCCCCGACGGCTCCTGGGAGGTCGTCGACGGCGACCCGGCCTTCCTCGGCGACCTGGCCGCCGCGCACGGCGTCACCCTGCACGAGCTGAGCCCGCAGCAGGCGTCGCTGGAGGAGGCGTTCATGCAGATGACCGCGAGTTCGGTGGAGTACCACATGGGGGCCGGGGCGACCCCCGAGCAGCCGCCCGCCGCCTGGGGCGAGGGCTGGAACGGGCGCAAGTCCGGAAAGGAGAGCTGAGATGGCCGCGTTCCCCGCCGTCGCCCAGTCCGAGTGGACCAAGATCCGCAGCGTCCGCTCCACCGTCTGGTCGCTGGTCTCGGTCTTCCTGATCACCGCCGCGCTGGGCCTGGCGATCAGCCTGGTCGCCCGGAACAACGCGTCGGACTTCACCCGGGACGGCGTGCCCTTCGACGCCACCGCCGTCTCGTTCATCGGCGTCGGCTTCGGCCGGCTCGCCATCGTGGTGTTCGGCGTGCTGGCCGTCGGCAACGAGTACAGCAGCGGCATGATCCGGGTCTCGCTGGCCGCCGTCCCGCAGCGCGGCACCCTGCTGGCCGCCAAGACCGCCGTGCTGGGCGCCCTGGCGCTGGCCGCCTCGCTGGTGACGGTGTTCATCACCTTCTTCCTCGGCCAGGCCGCGCTCGGCAGCGGGCTGTCCACCTCGCTGGGCTCGGACAACGTGCTGCGGGCGGTGTTCGGCACCGCGCTCTACCTGACCCTGCTGTGCCTGCTCTCGGCCGGCGTCACGGTGATGGTGCGCCACCAGATCCTGGCGCTGGCGATCCTGGTGCCGTTCATCCTGCTGGTCTCGCCGATCCTGTCGATCGTCCCCGTGGTGAAGAACGCCGTCCACTACTTCCCGGACCAGGCGGGCTCGGCCGTCACCCAGGTCTTCCCGACCGACGACCTGCCGTACGGGCCGTGGGCCGGCCTGCTGATCTGCGCGGCCTGGACGGTCGCGGCCCTGCTCGGCGGCTACCTGGTGCTGAGGAAGCGCGACGCCTGAGGGACCGTCAGCCGTCAGTACTTCGGAGCGCCGCGGCCCCGCAGCACGTTGGAGCCGCGGCGCTCCCGCGCTCCCCAGCAGGCCCGGTGCCAGTGCCGCCGGTCGTCGACGCCGCCGCCGTGGTCGGGCCAGGCCACCACGTGGCCGACGCCGGGCGGGATCTCCTGGTCGCAGCCGGGGCACCGGTAGTACCGCCCGGCGGTGCCGGCCACGGTCTGCACCACCCAGTCCTCGCCCCGGTACTCCTCCACCCGGCGCAGCGAACTCCCCATCGGCGCACCGCTGCCGCGGTCCTCGGGCTTGTCGATCCGGTTGCGGCGGGGTGACACGGGACTCCCTCTCTCGGCACGGTGTCCCTCCAGGGTACGGGCCGCGCCGGGCCCGCGGGGCGGGAGCGCCCCGCCGTCCGGCGGTGACCGGCGGGCCCCGTGCCGCGTTGTACCCCGGGGGCCGCCGGCCGTCCCGCGGGCCCCGTCCGCCCCATTAGCACGGGCGGCGGGCGGTCGCCGGCGTTTCGGCGGTAATCCACCCTTTCCCCGGGGAAATCGCGGGTTCGGCGTGCCATTGGCACATGACATGGGTTACTCACGTGGTGACACGGCGGGGCCGCGACCCTGCGCGGTACCGATGGAGGCACCCGATGACGAAGACCACCGCCCGGCCCGAGGCCCGTTCCGCCGCCCCGCGGACGGTTGGCGCCGGGGTGGTGCCCGCGGAGCGGCCCGAGCAGTCGCCGGGCGCCGGCGCGGACGCGATCCGGGTCGGCGCCTTCCTGCTGTCCGCGCAGTTCCCGGGCCAGGACCACGGCGAGGCGCTGGAGCGGACGCTCTCGGCCGCGACGGCCGCCGAGCGGGCGGGCCTGGACGCGGTGTGGCTGGCCGAGCACCACTTCGTGCCGTACGGGGTCTGCCCGGACGCGGCGACGCTGGCCGCGATGCTGCTGGGCCGCACCCGGCGGATCGGGGTGGGCACCGCGGTGAGCGTGCTGAGCACCCGTCACCCGGTGGCGCTGGGCGAGCAGGCGGCGCTGCTGCACCTGACCTCGGGCGGCCGGTTCACCCTGGGCGTGGGGCGCGGCGGGCCGTGGATCGACCTGGCGGTGTTCGGCAGCGGCCTGGAGGCGTACGAGCAGGGCTTCCCGGAGCGGCTGGACCTGCTGCTGCGCTGGCTGCGCGGGGCCCGAGTGGGCGCGGCGGGGCCGCAGTTCGCGTTCCCGGAGGTGGCGGTGGTGCCGCGGGCCGCCGAGCCGGGCCGGCGGGCGGACCTGGCGGGCTGGCTGGGCCTGGAGGGCGCGGTGATCCCGCGCCAGCGCCAGGACGAGGCGGCGCCGGCCCGGTCGGGCCCGCCGGTGGTGGTGGCCTGCACCTCGCCGGGCGGGGTGCGGACGGCCGCCGAGCGGGGCCTGCCGATGCTGCTGGGCATGCACTCGGGCGACGAGGACAAGCGGGAGATGCTGGCCGCGTACCGGGCGGCCTGGCGGGCGGCGGGACGCGGCGAGGAGCAGCTGGCCCGGGTGGAGCGGGAGCACGTGGCGGCGGGCGTGGCGCAGGTCGACGACCGGGCGGGGGCGGCCCGGGCCAGCCTGCTGCGGGCGATGCCGGACTTCTTCGCGCACGGGCTGGGCGCGCACCGCACGGTGGACGGCCGGGAGCGCTCGATGCGCGACCCGCGGGCGTACACCGAGCTGCTGTGCGACCTGCACGCGGTGGGCACGCCCCGGCAGTGCGCGGACCGGCTGCTGGCGACCGCGGAGCGCACCGGCATCCGGCGCTTCGCGCTGCTGGCGGAGGGCTCGGGCGACACTGCGGCGACGCTGCACAACCTGGACCGGCTGGGCGCGGAGGTGCTGCCGCAGCTGTCCTGAGGGCCGCCGCCGGTCCCGGGGGCGCCGAAGAGGCACTGCGGCCGCGCCGCGGAGGCGCTGCGCGGGCCCGTGGCGCGGCCGCGGGCCGCCCCGGGTCCGGGAGGACCGGGGGGCCCGCGTTCGGCTGCCGTGCGGCCGCCGGGCGTGCGTCGGCGGGCGGACGGCGCCGGGCCGTGACGTCGGATCAGCAGTCGCGCAGTTCCGGCGACTGGTTGAGCAGCTGGCCCCGGATCGAGGTGAAGCGGGCGAGCCGCGCCTCGGTGTCGGGGCCGGGGGCGAAGACCGCGACCCGGTGGCAATTCTGGAACGCCAGCTGGACGCCGAAGTGCCGCTGCAGGGCGCCCCGGATCGCGTCGCTGGCCAGCGCGCGGAGCAGTTGCCCGCGCTCCTGCTCGCTCGGCGGGGGGACTTCGTTGTCGGCGAAGTCGGTTCCGTCGACCTCCAGTTGGGCGACCAGCGAGCTGATCATGTCCCAGGCGTAGGGCAGCGAGGTGCGGACACAGTCGACGAACTCCCGCTCGTCGACCTCGCCTCGTTCGGCCTTCTCCAGCAGGGCCGGTGAGACGTCGAGCGACATGGGTTCTCCTCTCGTGGTCCGCTCCGACGTGGTCGCCGGGGCGGTGGTGCCGGTGCGGTGCGGTGGTGCGGCGGTGCGGTGGTGCGGTCGGCGCCGGGGGTGGGGCGCCGGGACGCCGGGACGCCGGGACTGACGTGCGGTGAACCCCGCGCGTCGTTCGAGTGGTGACGGCGCGACGACCCGGTGGACGCCGCGCGTCGGGGGGTTCGGGCCGGGGGTCAGACCAGCGTGGCAGGCCCCCTCTCACCCGGGCTGGTGAATCAACGGATTGCCGCCCGAAACACCCCTCCCGAGGGGAGATTGGCCGGAATCCGCCGTGTCCCAACCCTGTGCGCCGAGCTGCGGCCCCTCACCGCACGTGCTCGTGCGGTCACCATGTTTCGCCGCTCCCGCCCGGCCGACACCCGCCGCGCGCACACTCGCTTCAAACGGCTCCCGGGCCCGCTCCGCCCGGACCGGCTGTCTCGGGATTCCGCCGCCTCGGCCCCACCGGCCCGCCCGCCGCCGACCGGCCGCTCCCCCGTCCGCCCCGCCCCTCCGGAATCGAACACGGACCGGGGCACTCCCGGCGGGCCTTAGGCTTGTCCCCATGCGTCTTGTCATCGCCAAGTGCACCGTGGACTACGCGGGCCGCCTCGCTGCACATCTGCCCTCCGCCGTGCGCCTGGTGATCGTGAAGGCCGACGGGAGCGTCAGCATCCACGCCGACGACCGGGCCTACAAGCCGCTGAACTGGATGTCGCCGCCGTGCTCCCTCAAGGAGGCCGACGGCGTGTGGACGGTCACCAACAAGGCCGGCGAGAAGCTGATCATCACCCTGGAGGACGTCCACCACGACTCCTCGCACGAACTCGGCGTCGACCCCGGCC
The DNA here is from genome assembly GCF_000721345.1 of Kitasatospora sp. NRRL B-11411. NCBI lineage: Bacteria > Bacillati > Actinomycetota > Actinomycetes > Kitasatosporales > Streptomycetaceae > Kitasatospora > Kitasatospora sp. NRRL B-11411. The sequence goes on from NZ_JOGH01000003.1 coordinate 43,969, forward strand.
TGATCAAGGACGGCGTGGAGGCCCACCTCCAGGAACTGCTCGCCGACCGGATGGAGGTGCTCGGCTCCGGCTGGCAGCTGATCCGCCGCGAGTACCCCACCCCGATCGGCCCGGTCGACCTCCTCTGCCGCGACTCCGACGGCGCCACCGTCGCCATCGAGATCAAGCGCCGCGGCGAGATCGACGGCGTCGAGCAGCTCACCCGCTACCTCGAACTCCTCAACCGGGACCCGCTGCTGGCCCCCGTCAAGGGCGTCTTCGCCGCCCAGGAGATCAAGCCGCAGGCCCGGGTGCTGGCCACCGACCGCGGCATCGGCTGCGTCGTCCTCGACTACGACGAGCTGCGCGGCATCGACGACGACAAGCTCAAGCTCTTCTAGCCCCCCGGGCCGACCGACACCGCCTCCCGCCGGGGGCGCCGTCCGACCCGGCTGCCACAATCCCGGCATGCCCGTTCGCAGCACCGCCGGGGCCGGCCCGTACGAGACGCACCTGACGCTGGCACCGGCCGAGGCCGACGCGCTGGCGGGCTGGGCCGCCGCGCACGGCCTGGAGTTCACCCACATCCTGCTGGCCCGCGGCCGGCACCCCTCGCAGCCGATGCTGTCCTGGCGCGCCGAGGGCACGCTGGCCGCGCAGCACCGCCGGGCCGTCGCCGAGACGGCCCGGCTGCGGGCGGCCGGGTTCACCCCGGTCCGGGTCAAGATCGAGGCCGCGCCCTGGGTGCCGGGCGTCCCGGGCACCGACGCCGAGGCCGAACGCGCCGACCCCGCCCACTACTTCGAACACCACGTGAAGATCCGGCTGGCCCCCGGCACCCCCCGCGCGGCCCTGGCCCGCGCCGCGTCCGGCCACGGCGCGCACGTCTCCTGGAACGCCCGCCGCACCGAACCCGACGGCCACCGCCAGTACTTCGTCACCCAGCGCTGCCACCGGGTCGGCCTGACCACCGCCACCGCCCGCCTGGACCGCCTGACCGCCGCCCTCACCGCCGCCGGCTTCCCGCCGCTGAAGGCCGAGCGCGAGTACGTGGTGCACGACTCGGCGCTCGCCCTGGACGACGGCTGGCTCGACGACGACACCCCGACCGAGGAGCTGCCGTGAGCACCGCCCACGACGCCGACGACCTGGCCCGCCGCTTCCCCGAGGAGCTGCCGCTGACGTTCCGTCCGGTCGGGGACGGGCGGGCCCGGCAGAGTGCGCTCTTCGACCCGTCGCTCAAGCAGTACTCCCGCGCCTACCGGACCTCCGACCCGCGCTACGCCGACCCGGTCCTGGCCGCCGCCTGGTTGGCCGCCCGCCGCACCGCGATGGACGCCGTGCTGTCCGCCGTCGCCGCCTCCCGCTGGGCCGAGCACCTGGTGCTGCGCGGCTCGGTCGTGCTGCGCGCCTGGTTCGGCGCCGCCGCCCGCGAACCCGGCGACCTGGACTTCGTCCTCACCCCCGCCGACTGGACGCCCGACGACCCGCGCACCGCCGAGCTGCTGCACGACCTGACCGCCGCCGTCCCCACCACCGGGCCGGTCCGCTTCCTGCCCGACGAGGCCGTCCACGAGGAGATCTGGACGTACGAGCGCGTCCCGGGCCGCCGCCTGCTGCTGCCCTGGACGGCCGACGGGCTGCCCGGCGGCGGCATCCAGCTGGACTTCGTCTTCACCGAGCACCTGCCGCTGCCGCCCGAGCCGCTGGAGGCCGCCCCGGGCGCGGTGCTGCGCGTCGCCGGGCGGGAGCTCTCGCTGGCCTGGAAACTCCTCTGGCTGGCCACCGACCACTACCCGCAGCCCAAGGACCTGTACGACGCGGTGCTGCTCGCCGAGTCCGCCCCGCTGCGGTACGGGGTGCTGCGCGAGGTGTTCACCGGCGGCGAGGCGTGGCTGGCCGAGGCCCCGCCCGGGCCGGACGCCGTCCCCGGCGCCGAACCGGACACCGCCGCCGCCGACTGGGCGCACTTCCGCGAGGAGTACCCGGAGCTGACCACCTCCGGCGAGGAGCTGTCCCGCCGCCTGGCCGCCGCGCTGGCCCCCGCCTTCGCCGAAGTCCCGGACGCCGAACGCGCCGACTGGTGGGCCGAGGGCTGGGCGGCCCGCCTGCGCGCGGAACACGCCGCCGGGGGCCTGGACGCCGCCGAGGACTGGCTCCGCGCCCGGAACGCCTCCCTGGGCGTCGCCCGCCGCCTCCTGCAACGCGCCCTCGGCCCGGACGCCCCCGACCCCCTGGACGCCCTGCTCTCCCGCCCGGCCTGGGCCTGGTACGCCCGCATCCTCGCCCGCGGGCACATCAGCCTGGAGCAACTGCTGAACTGACGCCCCGCCACCGTCAGGGCGTGGTCCCGCCGGTGGTCGTGCCGCCCGCGGTCGTCCCGCCGGTGCTCCCCCCGGTCGTGGTGCCGCCGGTGGTCGTCCCGCCCGTCGTGCCGGTGCCGCCGGTCGTCGTGCCCCCGGTGGTGCCCGTGCCGCCGGTCGTCGTGCCGGTGCCGCCCGTGGTCGTGCCGCCCGTGCCGGTGGTGCCGCCGGTGGTCGTGCCACCCGTGGTGGTCCCGCCGGTGCTGCCCCCGGTGGTGGTGCCGCCCGTGCTGCCGCCGGTGGTCCCTCCGGTGCTGCCGCCGCTCGTGGTGCCGCCGCCCGTGGTGCCCCCGGTGGTCCCGCCGGTGCTGCCGCCGCCCGTGCTGCCGCCGGTGGTGCCCCCGGTGGTGCCGCCCGTGCCCGGCTTCGTGGTGGTGGCCGTGGTGGTCGGGGCGGTGGTGGTCTTGTGGGTGGCCGTGGGGCTGGTGCTCGCCGGGCCGGTGGCGGAGGCCGTCGGGCTGTCGCTGCCGCCGGGGCTGTCCGTCGCGGTGGGGCTGCCGCTGTCGGAGGGCGTGGAGGTGGGCGAGGTGCTGGGGCGGGGGGTGGTGGTGGGGTCGAGCGGGGGGAGGTCGTCCGCGGAGTTGCCGGTGCGGTCGCCGCCGGGGTGGTCGTCGCCGCCGGCGGCGACGCCTATCGCGGTACCGAACACGCCGAGCGCCATCACGGCCGCGCCCGCGAGCAGGACGGTCTTGCGGGCCCCGCGCGGGGCGCGCTTGCGCAGCCGGCCGGGGACGACCTGGGCGATCGCCCGGATGGAGCGGCGGCGGCGGGCGGGTGCGGCGCCGGAGCCGGCGGTGAGCGCGGCGGTCTCCTCCAGCCGGATCACGTCGAGCATCCGGCGGGCTCCGGCGGCGCCGCGCTGCTCTCCGGCGGCGGCGCGCAGCGCGACCGCGGCCTCGAGTTCGGCGACGGCCCGCTGCGGGCTGCCGGAGCAGAGCGCGTGCACGCCCAACTCGTGGTGGAACCAGCCCTGTTCGGCGGTGGCGCCGAGCATCCTGGCGGCTTCCAGGCCGAGTTGCAGGGCGCGTTCCCAGGCGCCCCAGCGCAGCGACAGCGCGAGGGCGGGGGCGGCGGCCCGGGCCAGGCGGAGGACCTCGGCGGGGCGGTCGGCGTCCCGTTCGGCGAGCAGCACGGCGAGGATGACCTCGGCTTCGGCGGCGACCTGCCGGGTGGTGACCGAGGCGTGGCCGACCCACCAGGCGAGGTGTTCGGCGGCGCCGTGCGCGATCCCGCCGGGGGCGAACGGCGCGGGCAGGCCGTTGCTGTCGTCCTCGACCTCGGGGAGCAGCGCGTCGAGCACGCCCTCGGTGAGGCGGTGGTGGCCGCCGACGGAGACCGCCAGTCCGGTGTCGACGAGTTCCTGCAGGGCGCTCTCGCCGAGGCCGACGTCGACCAGGGCGGGCAGGTGCGGGGCGGTCGGGCACTCGCCGCCGAGGGCGAGGGCCAGGCGCAGCACCAGCCGGGCCGACTCGCTGAGGCCCTGGACCAGGCGGCGGGCGGGCGCGGCGCTCTCGCCGACCGAGGGCAGCGGCACCTGGCGGCGCAGTTCCCGCTCCAACTCGGCCGGGTCGCGGGGCGGTTCGTACTCCTGGACGGAGCCGAACATGCTCCGCCGGTCCTCCTGGGCGGCGACCAGCGCGTCGACCGTGACGTCCCGCTGGCGCAGCAGGGCGGCGGCCCGGACGAAGCGCAGCGGCAGGCCCTCGGACTCGAACCAGAGGTCGACCGCCCAGGCCCGTTCGGTGTCGTCCAGCTGGCGGCCGGCCAGCCGGGCGGCGAGGGTCAGGCAGGCGGGGCGGGACAGGCCGGCGACCAGGTGGTCGCGCAGCCGCGAGCCGGGGGCCGAGGGCGGGCTGTCGGGGACGGTGGCCAGCAGGAACGCGCACTCGGGGGCGAGCGCGAGCAGGTCCTCCAGTTCCTCGCCGAACGGTTCGACGTCGTCGATCACCACCACCGCGGCGACGCCGGCCAGCAGTTCGGCCAGCTGTTCGCGGTCGGGGCGGAAGTCGGGGGCCTGGTGGGTGACGGCGAACAGGTCCTGGAGCAGGTCGGCGGCGGTGCGCCGGTAGCCGCTGAGCCGCACCACGCCGTCGGGGGCGAGTTCCGCGGCGGCTTCGGCGACGGCGGCGAGCAGGGCGGAGCGGCCGGAGCCGGCCTGGCCGAGCAGCCGGACCGAGCGACCGGCCCGGAGCTGTTCGAGCAGCGCGGCGATGTCGCCCTCGCGGTCCAGCAGCCGCAGGTCGGCGGGGCCGGTGCCCAGGGCGAGCGGTCCGACGGCGGGGCTGGGGCCGAGTTCCGGCCGGGCCTGCACCAGGCCGCGGATCCGGCGGGGCTGCGGCATCCACTCGTCCGGGCAGTGCCGGGCCTCGGAGCCCTCCGGCCCGCCGACCACCACCAGCCGCTCGCCGCTGACCAGTTCCCCGCTCCGCGGGCGCACCCCGTCCCCCCGGAACTCCCCGCTCGGCTGACCCACGTCGCTGCTCCCCGCCACTCGGACACCTGAGCGGAGACTTTCCCACACGGGCACAGCGGGTCACCACACAGGGGTGGTTCCGGCCCCGGGCCGGTCGGCACACGAACCTCCGCGCGCGCCCCGCGGGCGGGGGTTCGACGACAGGGCCTAGCCGAGTGCGGGGAGGGTCGTCCCGCAGGGGTCCTGGACCGATCCCTCGACCGCCAGGATCCGGTGCAGCCGGGTGGCCACCAGCAGGCGCTGCAGCTGGACGGGCACTTCCCGGAGCACCAGGCGCCGGCCGGCCCGGCCGGCCCGGCGGTGGGTGCCCATGATGACGCCGAGCCCGGTGGCGTCCCAGAACTCCAGGTGGCCGAGGTCGAGGACGAGGTCTCCTTCGCCGCCGTCGACGGCGGCGTGCAGCAGCGCCCGGGCGTCGGCGGCGCTGCGCACGTCGAGCCGCCCTTCGATGGCCAGTCCGGTGTGGTCGCCGGTGATGCGCACGCTGTCCTCCTCCTCGGCCGTCCGCCGTACGTTCGTTCCACGGTGCCGCCCGCACCTCGGGGAACGTCCGTGCTCCGCTGGGCCGGGTCCGCGCACCGGCCCTTCCTGAATCTGACGGTGAACCAGTTCCGCAGGTTGCTGTCACCCGCCGGACTGTCCCTCAACTTCACCCGTCCGAGGGAATATACGCAGGATCACCTCACACCTACGCTCGATTACCGCCCAAATCACCCGTCTGCGGGGCGGACGGTGAGCAAACTCACCCAACCGCCCGGAACGCCCCGCAACCCGGGCAGCACGGACCACCTGCGGGAGCGGCATCGCTCTCGCCGGACTCTAGTGGGAGCGCGCCCGCCGTGGTGCGTTCCGGCAGTGTGATCTGCGCCGGAGCGGGTGTGATCTGCGCCCCCTCCCCCGCCGCTACTCCCCCTCGGGGACGGGCACTCCCAGCTCCTGGGCGAGGATCGCCGCCTGGACCCGGCTGCGCAGGCCGAGCTTGGCCAGGATCCGGCTGACGTGCGTCTTGGTGGTGGCCTCGGCGGTGCGCAGCCGGGCGGCGATCTCCGCGTTGGACAGGCCCGCGCCGAGGCAGCCCAGCACCTCGCGCTCCTTGGGGGTGAGTTCGGCGAGCGCGTCGGCGCCCGCGGGGGCGGCGGCGCCGGTGCGGGCGAAGGAGGAGATCAGCCGGCGGGTGACGGACGGCGCGAGCATCCCGTCGCCGCGGGCGACCGTCCGGATGCCGTCGACCAGGGTCTCGGCCTCCAGGTCCTTGAGCAGGAACCCGGCGGCGCCGGCCCGCAGCGCGCCCCACACGTACTCGTCGAGGTCGAAGGTGGTGAGCACCAGCACCTGTCCGGCCCCGGCGGCGACCACCTGCCGGGTCGCGGCGACGCCGTCCAGCCGGGGCATCTGGACGTCCATCAGCACCACGTCGGGCCGCAGTTCCAGCGCCAGCCGGACGGCCTGCTCGCCGTCGGCGGCCTCGCCGACCACCTCCAGGTCGTCCTCGGCCCGCAGGATCATCACCAGCGCGGCCCGCACCGCCGCCTGGTCCTCGGCCACCAGTACCCGGATCATGCCCGCTCCCCGCCCGCCGTCCGCGGCAGCACCGCCCGCACCGTCCACGTCTCCCCCTGCGGCCCGGCGGTGAACTCCCCGCCGAGCAGTTGGGCCCGCTCGCCCATGCCGACCAGCCCGGCCTTCGCCCCGGGCACCGGCCGGCCCTCGCCGGCCCGGTACGCGGACTCCACCGAGATCGCCAACTCGCCCTCCCCGTACCGGATCCGCAGCCGCACCGGGCCGGGCGCGGCGTGCTTGACGGCGTTGGTCAGCGACTCCTGGACGATCCGGTACGCGGCGAGCTCCAGCGGCGCGGACAGCTCGCCGCGCTCGCCGCTCTCCTCGGCCTCGAACCGCAGCCCGGCGTCCCGCCCGGCCGCCCGGGCCTGGTCGAGCAGCACGTCCACGGCGGCCAACCGCGGTGCGGCGTACGGCTCTTCGGGGACGCTCTCGCGCAGCAGGCCGATCATCCGGCGCATCTCGGCCAGGCCCTGCACGCTGTTCTCCCGGATCACCGCGAGCGCCTCCACCAGCGGCTCGTCCGGCGCCCGGTGCTGGCGGCGGGCCACCGCCTGGGCACCGGTGGCGTGGATGGCGATCGCCGACAGGTGGTTGGCGATCACGTCGTGCAGTTCCCGGGCCATCCGGGCGCGCTCCGCGACCACCGCCCCGCGCCGGTCCAGCTCGGCGAGCAGCGCGGTCTGCTCGGCCCGCAGCCGCTCGGTCTCGGCCCGGTCCCGGTGCCGGCGCAGCAGGTCGGCCGTCCAGACCGGGGCGAGGAAGATCAGCCCGCAGAACACCGCGACCAGCAGCGCCCCGGGCACCGACCCGTAGCGCCAGGTCAGCGCGGAGAGCACCAGGGTGGCGGCGGCGCCGGTCAGTTGCAGCACCTTGCTCATCCGGGCCGGCCCGTACAGGGTGGCCGCGTACAGCAGGTCGGTGTACATCAGCAGGGTGGCCGTCAGCGAGCCCAGGTACACGGCGGCGCCGAACAGCGCGCCGCCCAGGCAGACCGTCCACACCGTCCACCGGCGGCGCACCGTCTCCAGTGCGGCCATCGCCACCAGCGGCAGCGCCACCGCCCACACCGGCAGCCCGGGCCGGGCGTCGTAGGCGCGGAACGCGAGCAGCAGCAGGCCGCCGAGCAGCCCGGCGGCGGCGACGGCCAGGTCCTCCTGGCGGGCGGTGAGCCTCACGGGCCCCATCCCAGCACTCCTTCCGACCTGCGGGAACGACCGGCCGGACGACCCGCCGTCCGACGAAAGTCGCACGCCCCGCTCGACTCGCCGGACGATGACCCGGCCCCGCCCGCGCGGCATGCTCGAAGCATGGTTTCCCTGATCGTCGCCGGTGAGATCGGCTTCTGGGTGGTGCTGACCGCCGGGCTGCTGGCCCGGTACGGGCTGCGCCTGCGCCGCACGGGCGCGGCGGCGCTGGCGCTGCTCCCGGTGGTCGACCTGGTGATCCTCGGTGCGACCGTCGCCGACCTGCGCGGCGGCGCCACCGCCGACTGGACGCACGGCCTGGCGGCCTCGTACGTCGGCTTCTCGCTCGCCTACGGCCACCGCCTGGTCCGCTGGGCGGACGGCCACGCCGCGCACCGCCTGGCCGGCGGCCCGAAGCCCGCCGGGATGCCCAAGTACGGTGCGCCGCGGGCCCGTTACGAGTGGGGCGTGTTCGCGCTGACGCTGCTCGCCTCGGCGGTCACGGTGGCGCTGGTGGCGGCCGTGCAGTGGCTGGTCGGCGACAGCGCCCGGACGGCGGCGCTGGACTCCTGGTACCCGCGGATGGGCCTGGTGGTCGGCATCAACCTGCTGGTCGCCGCCAGCTACACGGTCTTTCCCAAGCGGGAGAAGTGACCGGGCGTCAGCGGTTCTCGCCGGGCACCCAGAGCACGTCGCCGCGCTCCTTGTTGGCGGTGCGGGCCAGGATGAACAGCAGGTCGGACAGCCGGTTCAGGTACTTCGCGGTCAGCGGGTTGATGCCCTCGCCGTGCGCCTCGATCGCCGCCCAGGTCGCCCGCTCGGCCCGCCGCACCACCGTGCACGCCAGGTGCAGGTACGCGGCGCCGGGCGTCCCGCCGGGGAGGATGAAGCTGCGCAGCTTCTCCAGGTCGGCCAGGAACCGGTCGCAGTCGCCCTCCAGCCGGTCGACGTACGACTGCTCGACCCGCAGCGGCGGGTACTTCGGGTCCTCGACGATCGGGGTGGCCAGGTCCGCGCCGACGTCGAACAGGTCGTTCTGGACCCGGGTCAGCACCGCGACGAGCTCCTCGTCCAGCTGCCCGGCGGCCAGCGCCACGCCGAGCGCCGCGTTGGCCTCGTTGGTGTCCGCGTACGCGATCAGCCGGGGGTCGGTCTTCGTCGTCCGGCTCATGTCACCGAGCGCGGTCGTGCCGTCGTCCCCGGTCCGGGTGTAGATGCGCGTGAGGTTCACCATGCCCGCAGCCTAGCGGGCACGCCGAACCGTGTTAACGGCGGCTCACTGAGCCGAACATCACGCGACGTTGACCCTCTGCCCGGGCGGCGCCGCCTCCAGCCAGGCCAGGAAGCCGGTCAGCGCGTCGTCGCTCATCGCCAGCTCCAGCGGGGCGCCCTTGTGCAGGCAGCGCAGCACCACGGAGCCGGACAGCAGGGCGAGTTCCTCCTGCCCCTGCGGGTAGCGGCGGCCCAGCACCTCGATCTCGGTGCGCGGCAGCACCCGCCGCGGCCGGGGCGCGTAGGAGAAGACCCGGAACCACTCGATCGAGTCGCCGCTGTAGCGGCCGATACCAAAAACCCACCCCTTGCCGTCGGTCTGCGGGACCGGGGCTGAGGTGGGTCGGCCGTTCTCGTCGAGATCCGGCTGGATGGAGGCGTCGGCCGGCATTTTCAACCGGTAGGAGCAGTCGAAGGTGCCGCCCACCCGCTGGATGAGGCGGCGGCGTACCGCGAAGCCGACCAGCCCGGCAATGGCCAGGACCACCACCGTCGCGCACACCACAAGGGCGAGGACCATGCTCACCTACCTCCTCGCTGCTTCCCCGTGGCGGTCGGCCTGCGACCGCTCATTCCTACCAACTGATACGACAGTCCCGGGGTCACGCTCCAGGCGTCCCCGGGACCGTCGCTGAGTCCAGGCTCAGTGGTGCGCCTTCAGCCCGCCGGCGGCGAGCAGGCGGACCTCGGCACGACGCTCGGCGTGCGAGTCGAGGTCGGTCTTGGCGTTCTCCAGCGCCCGCTCGGCCCGGGCGACGTCGATCTCGTCGGCCAGCTCGGCGATCTCGGCGAGGATCGACAGCTTGTTGTCGGCGAACGAGATGAAGCCGCCGTGCACCGCGGCGACGATCGTGCCCTGGTCGGTGGTGCGGATGGTGACCGGTCCGGTCTCCAGCACGCTCAGCACCGGGGTGTGGCCGGGCATGATGCCGGTGTCACCGGAGGCCGTGCGGGCGACAACGATGGTGGCCGCACCGGACCACACCTTGCGGTCGGCTGCGACCAGCTCGACGTGCAGCTCAGCCAACGTGGGCTCCTTGGCTCTTGCCGGTCCTCGGGCACCCGGGCGAACGGGCGGCGATCTCGGCAGTTTCGGTAAGAATAACGGTCGCGCGGCCCCGGAACGAAACCAAGACCTCGTAAATGACCGGGATCACAGCAGATCCAGCGGTGAGGGGTGGCCCCCGACGAGAGCCGGGGACCACCCCTCAACGGTTCGGTCTGCCTGCAACCGGCCTGCGGTTACTTCTTGAGCAGCTCGGCGGCGTTGCGCTCGAGGTCCTCGATGCCACCGCACATGAAGAAGGCCTGCTCCGGGACGTGGTCGTACTTGCCGTCCGCGATCGCGTTGAAGGCCTCGATGGTCTCCGACAGCGGCACGGTCGAACCGTCGACACCGGTGAACTGCTTCGCCACGTAGGTGTTCTGCGAGAGGAAGCGCTCGATGCGGCGGGCCCGCTGCACCGTGACCTTGTCCTCCTCGGACAGCTCGTCGATGCCGAGGATCGCGATGATGTCCTGGAGGTCCTTGTACTTCTGCAGGATCCCCTTGATACGGACGGCCGTGTCGTAGTGGAGCTGCGTGATGTACCGCGGGTCGAGGATGCGGGACGTGGAGTCCAGCGGGTCGACGGCCGGGTAGATGCCCTTCTCCGAGATCGGGCGCGACAGAACGGTGGTCGCGTCCAGGTGGGCGAAGGTGGTGGCCGGCGCCGGGTCGGTCAGGTCGTCCGCGGGGACGTAGATCGCCTGCATCGAGGTGATCGAGTGACCGCGGGTCGAGGTGATGCGCTCCTGCAGGAGGCCCATCTCGTCGGCCAGGTTCGGCTGGTAGCCCACCGCGGAGGGCATGCGGCCGAGCAGGGTCGACACCTCGGAACCGGCCTGGGTGAACCGGAAGATGTTGTCGATGAAGAGGAGCACGTCCTGCTTCTCGACGTCGCGGAAGTACTCCGCCATGGTCAGCGCGGAGAGCGCGACCCGGAGGCGGGTGCCCGGCGGCTCGTCCATCTGGCCGAAGACCAGCGCGGTCTTGTCCAGGACGCCCGAGTCGACCATCTCGTCGATGAGGTCGTTGCCCTCACGGGTGCGCTCGCCGACACCGGCGAACACCGACACACCACCGAAGTTCTCGGCGACGCGGTAGATCATCTCCTGGATCAGAACGGTCTTGCCGACACCGGCACCACCGAACAGACCGATCTTGCCACCCTGCACGTACGGGGTGAGGAGGTCGATGACCTTGATGCCGGTCTCGAACATCTCGGTCTTCGACTCGAGCTCGGAGAAGTTCGGGGCCTTGCGGTGGATCGGCCACTTGACCTGCACCTGGGACTCGAACTCGGCCTTGTCGACGTTCAGCACCTCACCGAGGGCGTTGAACACCTTGCCCTTGGTGATCTGGCCGACCGGGACGGAGATCGCCGCACCGGTGTCGGTGACCTGCGAACCGCGGACCAGGCCGTCGGTCGGCTGCATCGAGATGCCGCGGACCAGGCCGTCGCCGAGGTGCTGGGCGACCTCGAGGGTCAGGGTCTTCTTGCCCGAGCCGTCGGGGTTGTCCACCTCGACGTGCAGGGCGTTGAACATGTCCGGGATGGCGTCGACGGGGAACTCCACGTCGACGACCGGGCCGATGACCCGCGCGACGCGGCCCGTCGCCGTGGTCGGCTCAACAGTGGTGGTCATACTCATTCGCTCCCCGCGCTAGCGTCGGCCAGCGCGTTCGCGCCGCCCACGATCTCGCTGATTTCCTGGGTGATCTCGGCCTGACGGGCCGAGTTGGCAAGCCGCGTGAGCGACTTGATGAGCTCGCCGGCGTTGTCCGTCGCGCTCTTCATCGCACGACGGCGGGCGGCGTGCTCGGAAGCGGCCGACTGCAGCAGCGCGTTGTAGATCCGGCTCTCGACGTACCGCGGCAGCAGCGCGTCGAGGACGCCCTCCGCCGACGGCTCGAAGTCGTACAGCGGGAAGATCTGGTTCTTGGCCGGCGCGCCGTCGCTCAGCTCGACCTCGTCGAGCTTCAGCGGCAGCAGGCGGGCGTCCACGGCGTTCTGCGTCAGCATCGACACGAACTCGGTCGACACCAGGTGCAGCTCGTCCACGCCGCCGGTCTCCGCGGTGAAGGCCTCGATCAGGTCCGCCGCGACCGTCTTGGCGTCCCCGTAGGTCGGCTTGTCGGAGAAGCCGGTCCAGGAGTTCGCCACCGCCAGGTTGCGGAAGCCGTAGTAGCCCACGCCCTTGCGGCCGACGATGTACGTGACCACTTCCTTGCCCTCTTCGCGGAGGCGGGCGGCGAGCGCCAGCGACTGCTTGATGGCGTTGGTCGAGTAGCCGCCCGCCAGGCCGCGGTCCGCCGTGATCAGCAGGACGGCGGCGCGCGAGGCGTTCGGGTTCTCGGTGGTCAGCGGGTGCTTCGCGGTGGACCGGGTGGCCACCGCGGTCACCGCGCGGGTGAGCTCGTCGGCGTACGGAGTGGAGGCGGCCACCGCGCGCTGCGCCTTGACGATGCGCGACGCGGAGATCATCTCCATCGCCTTGGTGATCTTCTTCGTCGCGGTGACGGAGCGGATGCGGCGCTTGTAGACCCGAAGCTGTGCTCCCATTGGGTCGTTACGTCCTTTCCCTCGCTACCGGACTCAGGCCTGCTCGGAGAGCAGCTTGCCGTCAGCCGTGGTGAAGCCCTGCTTGAAGGACGTGATGGCGGCGGTCAGCGCGTCGATCGTGCCCTGCTCCAGCAGGCCGGTCTCGACGATGCCGGCCAGGATGCCCTTGTGCTCCAGGCGGACGTTGTCCAGGAACTCGCGCTCGAAGCGGCGGATGTCCGCCACCGGGACGTCGTCCAGCTGACCGGTGGTGCCGGCCCAGATCGAGACGACCTGCTCCTCGACCGGGAACGGCTGGTACTGGCCCTGCTTCAGCAGCTCGACCATGCGCGCACCGCGCTCCAGCTGGGCCTTGGAGGCCGCGTCCAGGTCGGAACCGAAGGCGGCGAACGCCTCCAGCTCGCGGTACTGGGCGAGGTCGAGGCGCAGACGGCCGGCGACCGAGCGCATGGCCTTGATCTGGGCGGAGCCACCGACGCGGGAGACCGAGATGCCGACGTTCACGGCCGGGCGGATGCCGGCGTTGAACAGGTCGGACTCCAGGAAGCACTGGCCGTCGGTGATCGAGATGACGTTGGTCGGGATGTACGCCGAGACGTCGTTGGCCTTGGTCTCGATGATCGGCAGACCGGTCATCGAGCCGCCGCCGAGGGCGTCGTTCAGCTTGGCGCAGCGCTCCAGCAGGCGGGAGTGCAGGTAGAAGACGTCGCCCGGGTACGCCTCGCGGCCCGGCGGGCGGCGCAGCAGCAGGGAGACGGAGCGGTAGGCCTCGGCCTGCTTCGACAGGTCGTCGAAGACGATGAGGACGTGCTTGCCGTCGTACATCCACTCCTGGCCGATGGCCGAACCGGTGTACGGGGCGAGGTACTTGAAGCCGGCCGGGTCGGAGGCGGGAGCGGCCACGATGGTGGTGTACTCCAGCGCGCCGGCCTCCTCCAGGGCGCCGCGGACGGACGCGATGGTGGAGCCCTTCTGGCCCACGGCGACGTAGATGCAGCGGACCTGCTTCTCCGGGTCGCCCGAGCGCCAGTTGTCGCGCTGGTTGATGATCGTGTCGACGGCGACGGCGGTCTTGCCGGTCTGGCGGTCACCGATGATCAGCTGGCGCTGGCCGCGGCCGATCGGGGTCATCGCGTCGATCGCCTTGATGCCGGTCTGCAGCGGCTGCTTGACCGACTTGCGGGCCATGACGCCGGGGGCCTGCAGCTCCAGGGCGCGGCGGCCGGTGGCCGCGATCTCGCCCAGGCCGTCGATCGGGTTGCCCAGCGGGTCCACGACGCGGCCGAGGTAGCCGTCGCCGACCGGGACGGAGAGGACCTCGCCGGTGCGCTGCACCGTCTGGCCCTCTTCGATGCCCGAGAACTCACCGAGGACGACGACACCGATCTCGCGGGTGTCGAGGTTCAGCGCGAGGCCGAGGGTGCCGTCCTCGAACTTCAGCAGCTCGTTGGCCATGACCGAGGGCAGACCCTCGACCTTGGCGATACCGTCCATGGCCTCGGTGACCGTGCCGACCTCTTCACGCGAGGCCGCGTCCGGCTGGTACGACTGGACAAAGTCGGCCAGCGCGTCCCGGATCTCCTCCGGACGGATCGTAAGCTCCGCCATCAGGCTTCCCTGCTCTCCTAGTTTGCGATCCTCGGCCCGCCATTGAGGGCCGCAAGTGCTCGACTCTCGGCCGGGTCGGGTGAACCGGCCGTACGTTTTGCCGGCCCACCTGGTGTGGACCGACGCCCGACCGAGGGTCGGATAGTGCTGGTGCTCAGCCTTCGAGGCCCTGGCGAGCGCCCTCGAGGCGGCTCGCGACGGTGCCGTCGATGATCTCGTCGCCGATCTGGACCCGGACACCGCCCTGGACCGCGGGGTCCACGTCGATGTTCAGGTGCACCGAACGGCCGTACAGACCGGCCAGGGCGGCGGCGAGCCGCTGCTTCTGGACGTCCGACAGCGGGATCGCGCTGGTGACCAGGGCCACCACGCGGCCCCGCCGGGAGGCGGCGAGCTTGGAGTAGGACTCCAGGCCACCCTCCAGGCTACGACCACGCGGGTTGGTGACCAGGCTGGTGACCAGGCGGACGGTGCCGGCGTTGGCGCGGCCGCCGAGGAGCTTGCGCACCAGCGCGGCCTTGGCGGCGGCGTCGGCCTTCGGCTCGGTCAGCGCGGCGCGCAGCTCGTGCGAGCCCGCCACCACCCGGCCGAAGCGGAACAGCTCGTCCTCGACGTCGTCCAGCGCGCCCGCCTTGTCGGCGGCGATGACCTCGGCGTACGCGGCGAGCTCCTCGACCGCGTCGACCAGGTCGCGCGGGCCGGACCAGCGCGAGCGGACCAGGCCGGAGACCAGGTCGACGGCCTCGCCGGAGACCTGGCCGTTCAGCAGCGAGGCGACCAGCCGGGCCTTGTCCTGACCGGACCGCGCGGGGTCGGTCAGGACGCGGCGCAGCGAGACCTCGCGGTCCAGCAGCGCGGTGACGGCGGCGAGTTCCTCGGCGAGCTTGGCCGCGTCCACCGAGGTGTTGTCGGTCAGGCTCTCGAGGTTCTCGCGGCCGGCGGCGAGTGCCTCACGGCTCGCGCCGATCACTTGGACGCACCCTGGGCGGCGGCGGCCTTGGACTCCAGCTCGTCCAGGAAGCGGTCGATGACACCGCTCTGGCGGGCGTGGTCCTCCAGCGACTCACCGACGATGCGGGAGGCCAGCTGGGAGGCCAGCGAGCCGACGTCCTGGCGCAGGACGGCGGTCGCCTGCTTCTTGTCGGCCTCGATCTGGGCGTGGCCGGCGGCGACGATGGCCTCGCGCTGGCGCTGGCCCTCCTCGCGCATCTCGTTGATCAGGACAGCGCCCTGCTCACGGGCGTGCTCGGTGATCCGAGCAGCCTCGTGGCGCGCCTCGGCGAGCTCGGCGCGGTACTGCTCCAGCAGGGCCTGGGCCTCGGCCTGAGCGGTCTCCGCGCGCTTCATGCCGCCTTCGATGGCGTCACGGCGCTCCCCCAGCACCTTCTCGATGCTGGGGAGGAGCTTCTTGCCGAGGATGCCGAAGACGATGAAGAAGCAGAGCAGGCCGATGATGACCTCGGGCCACGCGGGGAGAAGAGGGTTCATCTTCTCTTCTGCCGCGAGGAGAACCTCGGGGGCCATATCAGAACCTTTCGTCGGAAGTGACTACCGGTGCGCCTGGCTCACTGGCCGTAGACGAACGGCATGACGATGCCGATCAGGGCGAGGGCCTCGGTCAGGGCGAAGCCGATGAACATGTTCGAGCGGATCAGGCCGGCAGCCTCGGGCTGACGGGCCATCGCCTGCACGCCGTTACCGAAGATCAGACCGACGCCGATGCCGGGGCCGATGGCGGCGAGGCCGTAGCCGATGGAAGCGACGGAACCGGAAACCTCAGCGAGAGCGGACATCTCAGCTAATCCTTTGCGGGGATGGGATACCGGTGGGTGTTGGCCACCGGGAGTTCGTGGGCGCGGCCGGGGCCGCGGGAATCAGTGCGCCTCTTCCAGGGCACCGGCGATGTAGCTGCTGGCGAGCATCACGAAGATGTACGCCTGCAGGAACTGCACCAGCAGCTCGAAGGCGGTCAGACCGACGGCCACCACGAAGGACACCGAGCCGTACAGGGCGCCGATGGTGGGGCTGAGCAGGTACCACGAGGCCACCGAGAAGACGACGATCAGCAGGTGACCGGCGAACATGTTGGCGAAGGCTCGGACCGCGAGGGTGAAGGGGCGCACGAAGATGTTCGAGAAGAACTCGATCGGCACCAGGATGAACATGACCCAGCCCGGGATGCCCGACGGCCAGCAGAGGTTCTTCATGCCGCCGACGAAGCCGTGCTTCTTGAAGGTCAGCGCCATGTACGTGATCCAGACGACCAGCGCGAGTCCGGCGGGGTACGCGATGCGCGACATCACCGGGAACTGGGCGAACGGGATGATGGACATGATGTTCATGATCCACACGAAGAAGAACATCGAGACCAGCATCGGGACGTACTTCTCGCCCTTTTTGCCGATGGTCTCCAGCACGATGCTCCGCTTGACGAAGTCGTACCCGATCTCGCCGACCAGCTGGAGCTTGCCCGGGAGCAGCTTCGGCTTGGCGAACGCGGCCCAGAAGAAGCCGACCACCAGCAGGGCGCAGATGATCGACAGCAGCATCGGCTTGGTGAAGTCGACTCCGCCCACCGAGAAGATCGGCTTGAAGTCGAACTCACCGAGGCCGGGGGCCGGGAAGCCGCAGCCGGAGTCGAAGTGGCAACCGGCCTCGGAGGCGAGCTGAACGTCAGCACCCACCACAGACTCCTTCGTTCTGACGCATGGTTACGGCAACCTCGGTGTGTCGGCGTGGCCGTCGGCCACGGTGCGGCACTGGAACTAGTTGGATTTCTCGCTGACCCGGCGCGGCGCATATCCCCACCGCGGGATCTTCGAAAGCTTCGTGGAGCCGGGGGGCGATCCGTCCGATTCTCGGAGGGACCTGGCCGCTTCCCGTACTCCGCCGTTGGGACGGACGATAGCAGCCCGTCAGGAGGGCATAAACACCGCCCCCCTCGTGAGGGGGACGGTGTGCCCCGCTCACGATTGACGCCCTGATTTCGGCTTGCCGTCGGGTTCCACGTAGAAGGTCTTGGCCTTGAGCCAGCCCCGCACCTGGAAGCACATCCAGACGAGCACCAGGCCGAGCAGGGAGAACCCGAAGACCTTGTGGTCGAAGAAGGTGAGGTGTTTGGCCACCGCGAGCAGGACGCCGATCACCAGGATCTGCGTGGTGTAGACCAGCATGGCGATCGGCATCAGCATCTGCGGGTTGTTCCGGCCCAGCCGGTCGAGCGCGGTCTGGCCGGCACCGAAGAAGAGGATCACGACCACCGTGGCGAGCAGGGCGCCGAGCAGACCCTTCCCCTGCGCGACGACGAAGGCGATCGCCATGGCGACCACTCCGGCGACCGCAGTGGGAATTGCGGCGCCTCGGAGGATCCGGGCGTCGTGGGACGGCATGTCGGCAACTCCGGCGGCATGTCGGAAACGGGGGGCAGATACACGGGGTGCGAGGACGCCGCCGCGGACGGCCGCCTGACGGCGGGCCCGACGAGGGAGACCGACCGGGGACGGAAGTCCTCCACCTGTCAGGTCTTTCGGCGTGTTCTCGGTACTCGTGAACGGTATCACAAACTATTTGATGAGAGCTTTACCATGAACGTGTGGTACCTGTCACACCGTAGGCCCACAAGTGCCGCCGAACGGGTGCCGCCGAACGGCCCAGCGGGAGTTGACGTCCGGTCAGGAACGCCGCTCGCCGTGCTGGCCGGCCGCCGTCGCGCCCGTCCCGAGCCGTCCCAGCAGGGCCTTGTCCTCGGCCGACAGCTCGGCCATCGCGGGCGCGTCCCCGCCCGCGTCCGCGGCGGTCGGGGCGTCCTCCCCGGCGGTCGCCGGAGCACCCGCCGCGGCACCCGGTTCGCCGTCCCGGTAGCGGGGCGGCACGAAGGACTGGACGGCCTTCGGCGCGCGCGGCCGGAACCGCGGCATCAGCAGCACCGCGAGGCCGACCAGGCACAGGCCCGCCATGGTGAGGACCACCGTGCGGCCGGTGTGGGTGATCGACACCGCGACGGTGCCGAAGGCGATCAGCGCGGCCCAGAAGTACATGATCAGCACGGCCCGGCTGTGCGAGTGCCCGACCTCCAGCAGCCGGTGGTGCAGGTGCTGCTTGTCCGCCGCGAACGGCGACTTGCCCGCCCAGGTGCGGCGCACCACGGCCAGCAGCAGGTCGGCCAGCGGCAGCGCGATCACCGTCAGCGGCAGGATCAGCGGGATGTAGATCGGCACCAGGGCGTGCACGGCGGTGGTCTGCGAGCCGACCTGCTCGGTGATCAGGTCGGGGTCGACCCGGCCGGTGATGGAGATCGCCGCGACGGCCAGCATCAGGCCGAGCATCATCGAGCCGGAGTCGCCCATGAAGATCCGCGCCGGGTGCAGGTTGTGCGGCAGGAAGCCCAGGCACATGCCGATCAGCACCGCGGTGAACAGCGCGGCGGGCGCGGCGTCGTTGATCCCGTAGCCGAGCCAGAGCCGGTACGAGTACAGGAAGAAGGCCATCGCGGCGATGCAGACCATGCCGGCCGCCAGGCCGTCCAGGCCGTCGATGAAGTTCACCGCGTTGACCATGACGACCACCAGCACGACCGAGATCAGCATGCCCTGGGTCGGCGTGACCGGGACGGAGCCGTAGCCGGGCACCGGGATGGCGATGACCGTGATGCCCTGCCAGACCATCACGCCGGCGGCGATCATCTGCCCGCCGAGCTTCACCAGCGCGTCCACGCCCCACTTGTCGTCCAGGACGCCCAGCACGAACATGATCCCGGCCCCGGAGAGCAGCGCCTTGATGTCCGCGCTCTGCACGAACAGCCGCCCGAGGTTGGTCAGTTGGGACGCCGCCAGCAGGCCGGCCAGCAGGCCGCCGAACATGGCGATGCCGCCCAGCCGCGGGGTCGGTTCGCGGTGCACGTCGCGGGCCCGGACGGCGGGCATCGCGCCGGCCGCGATGGCGAACTTCCGCACCGGGCTGACCAGCAGGTAGGTGACCGCCGCCGAGACGAACATCACCAGCAGATACTCACGCACCACTGGCCTCCAGGGTCACGCTCGGACGGACGAGTACGCAGGGTACTCCCGTGCTGGTTCGGGGTTCGGGGTGCGTCGCCACGGACCACACCTTATTGACTCCGACGCCCGGCTCCCGCATCGCGGTTCTCCCGGAGCCGCCCGGACCCCGCGCCGACCCCGCACCGGACCGCTCAGCGCCGCCCGGCGAAGGCCCGGGCCAGCTCCCGCACCCGCCCGCGCACCGGCTCGACCGCCTCGCCGCGGAGCACCCGGCCGAGCAGTTCGCCGACCTCGCCGAGCTCCGCCTCGCCCATCCCCTGGGCCGCGCACGTCCCGGTGCCCAGCCGGATCCCGGAGGTCTCGGCGGGCGGCGCCGGGTCGTACGGGACGGCGCACCGGCCGAGCATCAACCCGGCTGCGGCGCACCGCCGTTCGGCCTCCACGCCGGTCAGGCCGAGGGCCCGGACCGAGGCCGACACCAGGTGGGTGTCGGTGCCGCCGGTGAGCGGCGGCGCCCCGGCGGCGCCCAGCGCGGCGGCCACCGCCCGGGCCCCGGAGACCGCCCGGCGAACGTAGCCGGTGTACTCCGGGGTGGCGGCCTGGGCCAGCGCCACCGCCTTGGCGGCCACCTCGTGCACGGCCGCCCCGCCCTGGCTGAACGGGAACACCGCCCGGTCGATCCGGTCGGCCAGTTCGGCGGTGCACAGCAGCAGCCCGCCGCGCGGGCCGCGCAGCAGCTTGTGGGTGGTGGCGACGGTGACGTCGGCGTGCGGCACCGGGGAGGGGGCGGCGCCGGCCGCGACCAGTCCGGCGGTCTGCCCGGCGGCGGCGATCAGGTAGGCGTCCACCTCGTCGGCGATCTCCCGGAAGGCGGCCCAGTCGACGTGCCGCGGGTAGGAGATGCCGCCCGCCACGATCGCCTTCGGGCGGTGCTCGCGGGCCAGTTCGCGGACCTGGTCGAGGTCGATCAGGCCGTCGTCGGCGCGCACCCCGTAGCCGTGGAAGCGGAACCAGCGGCCGGAGAAGTTGGCCCGCGAGCCGGCGCTCAGGTGGCCGCCGTGCTCCAGCGACATGGCGAGCACCGCGTCGTCCGGCCGCAGCAGCGCCGCGTAGGCCGCCAGCATGGCCGAAGTCCCGGACCGGGGCTGGACGTTGGCGTGCGGGGCGGCGAACAGTTCGCGGGCCCGGTCGATCGCCAGCAGCTCCACGGTGTCGGCGGGCGCGCAGCCGGTGTGGTGGCGGCGGCCCGGGTAGCCGTCGGCGTACTTGTCGACCAGCGGGCCGGTCAGCGCGGCCAGCACGGCGGGGGTGGCCAGGCTCTCCCCGGCGAGCAGTTGCAGGCTCCCGGCCCGGCGTTCGTCCTCGGCGGCCAGCAGGTCGGCGATCAACGGGTCGGCCGCGCGCAGGGCCTCGGCGGCCTCCCAGTGGGCGGGGCGGGCATCGGCGACCGTCATGGTGCGGCTCCAGGCTGCGGTGCGGGCAGATTTTTCCAGCGTAGGTCGGCCTCCGCCGCCCGGCCCGCCCGCGCGCGCGGGCTTGCGCCTTTCCGGTTGCCGCCACCGCCTGCGCACGCAGTCTTCACGAATCCCCCACGGAAACTTTAGTGGAGGGCGCTCAACTCAGCGGGCCACACCCGTCAGTGCGGTCACCACCGGGTCCAGCGCGTCGAATATCTCCTCGCCGCAGTTGCGGAACATCCCGATCGGGGCCCCGTACGGGTCCCTCAGCTCGTCGAACTCGGGCGCGGAGGCCAGCAGCCAGCCGCGCAGGGCGGCGGCCGAGCGGACCAGTGCGCGGGCGCGCTCGGTCAGCCGCGCGCCGTCCCTGGGGTCCGGCAGGGTGCGCGGGTCGACCCTTTGCACCAGACGGGTGAACTCCTTGATGGTGAAGGTGCGCAGACCCGCCGCGTGCCCCATCGAGATGACCTGCGCCCGGTGGTCCAGGGTCGCGGTCAGCACCAGGTCGGCGTCTATCACGTGCTCGTCCAGCAGCTCCCGGCCCGCGAAGCCGGCGCTGTCCGCGCCGTACTCGCCGAGCACCGTCGCCGCGTGCGCCTCCATCGGGGCGCCCTCGTGGCCCCAGGTGCCGGCGCTCTCCACCACGATCCGGCGGCCGGTCCCGGCGCCGAGCCGGGAGTCCAGCTCCAGCCGGGCCAGGCGCTCGGCGATCGGGGAGCGGCAGATGTTCCCGGTGCAGACGAACAGGATGCGGAAGGTGTCCAGCGCGGGCGGCCCCGGCTCCGCGAAGGGTGCCAGGGCGCCGCCCGCTCCGTACAGGGGGGCAGCGGCGGTCAACTGCCGGCCTCCACGTCCGGAACGACCTCCCTCAGCTGCTCGACGCTGATCGCGCCCGACCGCAGCACCACCGGCACCTTGCCGGTGACGTCGACGATGGTCGAGGGCGTGCCGTAGTCCGCCGTCCCGCCGTCCAGGTAGATCGACACCGCGTCGCCGAGCTGGGCCTCGGCCTCGTCGCAGGTGGACGGGGACGGGCCGCCGGTCTTGTTGCCGGAGGAGACCGCGAGCGGGCCGGTGGCGTTCAGCAGCTCCAGCACGACCGGGTGCAGCGGCATCCGGACCGCGACGGTGCCCCGGGTCTCGCCCAGGTCCCAGCGCAGCGAGGGCTGGTGCCGGGCCACCAGGGTCAGGCCGCCCGGCCAGAACGCGTCCACCAGCTCCCAGGCCTGCTCGGAGAAGTCGGTGACCAGCCCGTGCAGCGTGGTCGGCGAGCCGACCAGCACCGGCGAGGGCATGTTCCGGCCCCGGCCCTTGGCCTCCAGCAGCGCGCCGACCGCCTCCGGCGAGAAGGCGTCCGCGGCGATCCCGTACACCGTGTCGGTCGGCACCACCACCAGCTCCCCGCGGCGGATCGCCGTGGCGGCCTCACGCAGCCCGCTCGCGCGGTCCTGGGCGTCGGAGCAGTCGTATCGGCGGCTCATCGGAGCAATCCCCTTCCGGTGAAAGTCAGTGGTACGTACGGCGTGGCCGTGCTCAGAGCGAGGCGCGCCGAGCTGTGGTGAAGCGCGGGCGGTTGTTGAGGTCCCGGTGGTCGGCGGCGTCCGTCCAGCCGCCCTCCTCGCGGAAGATCCACGGGACCTGCCCGCCCTGGGTGTCCGCGTGCTCGATCACCACCGCGCCGCCGGGCCGCAGCAGCCGGGCCGCGACGCGTTCGATGCCGCGGATGGTCTCCAGTCCGTCCTCGCCGGAGAACAGCGACATCTGCGGGTCGTGGTCGCGGGCCTCGGGGGCGACGTACTCCCACTCGGTGAGCGGGATGTACGGCGGGTTGCTGATCACCAGGTCGAACCGGCCGTCCCAGCCGCGGTCGTCGACGAAGGCCCGGGTGGCGTCGCCCTGGTGCAGGTGGACCCGGGCGCGGTCGGGGCTGGCCTCGACGTTGCGGCGGGTGTAGGCGAGGGCGCCCTCGTCGAGTTCGAAGGCGTGCACGGTGGAGCGGGGCAGTTCCTGGGCGAGGGCCAGCGCGATCGCCCCGGAGCCGGTGCACAGGTCGACCACCAGCGGTTCGGCCACGTCCATCGCGCGGACCGCGTCTATCGCCCACTCGACCACCGACTCGGTCTCCGGCCGGGGAACGAACACCCCGGGCCCGACCTCCAGTTCGAGGTAGCGGAAGAACGCCCGGCCGGTGATGTGCTGCAGCGGCTCGCGCTGCTCGCGGCGGGAGACCGCTTCCCAGTACCGGGCGTCGAAGTCCCCGTCCGGCACGGTGTGCAGCTGGCTGCGCTTCACCCCGTGGGTGTGCGCCGCCAGCTCCTCGGCGTCGAAGCGCGGCGAGGGCACGCCGGCCGCGGCCAGGCGCTGGGTGGCCTGGGCCACCTCGGCGAGCAGCAGGTTCATACCCTCGGGCCCCTTAGCTCCTAGGCTCAGTTCTCCTGCGCGGCGGCCAGCTTGGCCGCGGCGTCGGCGTCCACGCAGGACTGGATGACCGCGTTGAGGTCGCCGTCCAGCACCTGGTCCAGGTTGTACGACTTGAACCCGGTGCGGTGGTCGGAGATCCGGTTCTCCGGGAAGTTGTACGTCCGGATCCGCTCGGAGCGGTCCACGGTGCGCACCTGGCTGCGGCGGGCGTCGGACGCCTCCCGCTCGGCCTCCTCCTGCGCGGCGGCCAGCAGCCGCGAACGCAGGATGCGCATCGCCTGCTCCTTGTTCTGCAGCTGGCTCTTCTCGTTCTGGCAGGACGCCACGATACCGGTCGGCAGGTGGGTGATCCGGACCGCGGAGTCGGTGGTGTTCACCGACTGCCCGCCGGGGCCGGAGGAGCGGTAGACGTCGATCCGCAGGTCGTTGGCGTGGATCTCCACCTCGACCTCCTCGGCCTCCGGGGTGACCAGCACGCCCGCGGCGGAGGTGTGGATCCGGCCCTGCGACTCGGTCGCGGGCACCCGCTGCACCCGGTGCACGCCGCCCTCGTACTTCAGCTGCGCCCAGACGCCGTGGCCCGGCTCGGGGTTGCCCTTGGTCTTGACCGCCACCGAGACGTCCTTGTAGCCGCCGAGGTCGGACTCGTTGGCGTCGATGATCTCGGTCTTCCAGCCGAGCCGCTCCGCGTAGCGCAGGTACATCCGCAGCAGGTCGCCGGCGAACAGCGCGGACTCCTCGCCGCCCTCGCCCGCCTTGACCTCCAGGATGACGTCCTTGTCGTCGTTGGGGTCGCGCGGCACCAGCAGCAGCCGCAGCTCCTCGGTCAGCTCCTCCTGCCGGGCCTCGGACGCCTTCGCCTCGGCGATGAAGTCCGGGTCCTCGGCGGCGAGTTCGCGCGCGGCGACGATGTCCTCGCCGGCCTGCTTCCAGGCCAGGTACGTCCGGGTGATCGGGGTCAGCTCGGCGTACCGCTTGGCCAGCTTGCGGGCGTTCGCCTGGTCGGCGTGCACCGACGGGTCGGCCAGCCTCTTCTCGAGGTCGGCGTGCTCGACGAGGAGCTCTTCGACTGCCTCGAACATCGGTCTGTCCTACTTCCGTGAGTGTGCCGCGGGGGGAGCTTGGGGGGAGGGACGCGAACGGCGCCGGCCCGGACGCCTCCGTGCACGAGCACGGGGACGTCCGAGACCGGCGCCGTGGAAGCGCTAGGCCTTGCCGCCGGAGAGCTTCTTGCCGAAGCGCGCCTCGAAGCGGGCCACGCGGCCACCGGTGTCCAGAATCTTCTGCTTGCCGGTGTAGAACGGGTGGCAGTTCGAGCAGACCTCGGCGCGGATCTCGCCGCTGGTCTCGGTCGAACGAGTGGTGAACTCGTTGCCGCAGGTGCAGGTCACCTTGGTGAGGACGTAGTCCGGGTGAACGTTGGACTTCAAGGGATTCTCCTAGCTGATCGGGAGG
This sequence comes from Kitasatospora sp. NRRL B-11411, assembly GCF_000721345.1. Classification (NCBI taxonomy): domain Bacteria; kingdom Bacillati; phylum Actinomycetota; class Actinomycetes; order Kitasatosporales; family Streptomycetaceae; genus Kitasatospora; species Kitasatospora sp. NRRL B-11411. The sequence goes on from NZ_JOGH01000003.1 coordinate 68,346, forward strand.
GCACCGGGTCGGCGGACATCGACTGCCGCTCGTGAACCGGGACCGACGGACCAGTGTGCCAGCACTGCCCGCATCTTCCCAAACCGGGAGGCGGATCCGGCTATTCCGCTCCCCCGCCCGCCACCGCCGGCCGGGACGCCCGGGCCGTCGCGGGGACGGAGACCGAGGCCGAGGCCGACGCGGGGGCCGATCCGGAGGCGGATCCGGGGGCCGATCCGGAGGCGGACGGCGAGGCCATCGCCGGGTTGGCCGGCTGCTGCTGGAGCACCTGCTGCGGCACCGCCTGGTCGGTCCGCAGCGCCGTCCACAGCTGCTGGGCGTCCGGGGTCTTCGGGACCACCCGGTTGGGGTCGCTGACCGCGTACGCCACCGGCAGGGTGACCATGGTGAGCTGGTCCGGCCCGATCTTCTTGACCGTCTGCGCCATGCCGACCAGCGAGCTCACCGAGGCCAGGTCGGAGTCGGTGGTCAGCGAGCTGGTCAGCTTGTCGCCGAGATTCCACATCGCCACCGGGTTGGAGGTCAGGCCGAGCGAGCCGATCTGCCCGAGCATCGCCTTGACCATCTCCTTCTGCAGCTCGATCCGGCCCAGGTCGCTGCCGTCGCCGACGCCGTGCCTGGTCCGGACGAAGGCCAGCGCCTGCGCGCCGCCCAGGTGGTGGGTGCCGGGGTCGAGGTGCAGCCCGCTGTCCTTGTCGTCGATCGCCACCGTGGTGGTGACGTCCACCCCGCCGATCGCGTCGATCAGCGCGGCGAAGCCGGTGAAGTCGACCTCGACGAAGTGGTCCATCCGCATCCCGGTGAGCTGCTCGGCGGTCTTCACCGCGCAGGCCGGGCCGCCGACCTCGTACGCGGAGTTGAACATCGCGCTGCGGACCGCGGCGACCTGCGTGCCGTCGGGGGCGGTGCAGGCCGGGCGGGACACCAGGGTGTCGCGCGGTATGGAGACCACCGAGGCGGCGGTGTGCGCCTGGTTGACGTGCACGACCATCGCGGTGTCCGAGCGGGCGGTGTCCCCGGTGTCGCCGCCCGCCAGGCTGCCGTTGGCGCCGGAGCGCGAGTCGGAGCCCAGCACCAGCACGTTGAACGCCCCGCCGGTGGAGGCGGGCGGCCGGGCGGTGCCCAGCTGGCCGGAGATGTCGACGCTGTGGATGTTCCCGTTGAGCTTCCAGTAGGCGATCCCGCCCAGTCCGGCACCGACCAGGACGAGGCCGGCCAGCGCGAACAGGGCGATCCGGAGCCCGCGGCGACGCGGGGGGCGCTGCTCGGTGTTCTCGGCCATATCGCCTCATTTCGCCCTCAGTGCGACCTTTCGAGCATAAGTGACGCGCCGGTACGGCGGGCGGTTTCCGGTCCCCGCCCGGGAAAAGCCCGGGACCCCGCACCGCCGGGCGGCGGTGCGGGGTCCCGAGGAAGGCGGTGCTACCGGCGTCAGTCGCCCGAGCCGGGGGTGTTCTTGGCGATCTGCATCAGGAACTCGGCGTTCGACTTGGTCTGCTTCATCTTGTCCAACAGCAGCTCGATCGCCTGCTGCGAGTCGAGCGCGTGCAGGACCCGGCGGAGCTTCCAGGTGATGGCCAGCTCCTCGTGGCCGAGCAGGATCTCCTCCTTGCGGGTGCCGGAGGCGTCCACGTCGACGGAGGGGAAGATGCGCTTGTCGGAGAGCTTCCGGTCGAGCTTGAGCTCCATGTTGCCGGTGCCCTTGAACTCCTCGAAGATCACCTCGTCCATCCGCGAGCCGGTGTCGACCAGCGCGGTGGCGAGGATGGTCAGCGAGCCGCCGTTCTCGATGTTGCGCGCGGCGCCGAAGAACTTCTTCGGCGGGTACAGCGCGGTCGAGTCGACACCACCGGACAGGATGCGGCCGGAGGCGGGCGCGGCCAGGTTGTAGGCGCGGCCCAGGCGGGTGATGGAGTCGAGCAGGATCACCACGTCGTGGCCCAGCTCCACCAGGCGCTTGGCGCGCTCGATGGCGAGCTCGGCGACGGTGGTGTGGTCCTCGGCCGGGCGGTCGAAGGTCGAGGAGATGACCTCGCCCTTCACCGACCGCTGCATGTCGGTGACCTCTTCCGGACGCTCGTCGACCAGGACGACCATCAGGTGGCACTCGGGGTTGTTGTGGGTGATCGCGTTGGCGATCGCCTGCATGATCATGGTCTTGCCGGTCTTCGGCGGGGCCACGATCAGACCGCGCTGGCCCTTGCCGATCGGCGACACCAGGTCGATGATCCGGGTGGTCAGCACGCCCGGGTCGGTCTCCAGGCGCAGCCGCTCCTGCGGGTACAGCGGGGTCAGCTTGCCGAACTCGGGGCGGCCGCGGCCGCTGTCCGGGTCCATGCCGTTGACGGAGTCCAGCCGCACCATGGCGTTGAACTTCTCGCGGCGCTCGCCGTCCTTGGGCTGGCGGACCGCGCCGGTGATGGCGTCGCCCTTGCGCAGGCCGTGCTTGCGGACCTGGGCCAGCGAGACGTAGACGTCGTTCTGGCCGGGCAGGTAGCCCGAGGTCCGGACGAAGGCGTAGTTGTCGAGGATGTCCAGGATGCCCGCGACGGGGATCAGGACGTCGTCGTCGCTCAGCGGGACCTCGGGGCCGGTGGTGCCCTCGAAGCCCTCGCGGCGACGGCCCCGGCGGTCGCGGTAGCGGCCGCGGCGGCCGCGCCGGCCGTCGCCGAACTCGTCGTCGTCGTAGCCGCCCTGCTGCTGGTGGGCGTTGCCGCCGCCCTGCTGCTGGGTGCCGCCCTGCTGCTGGTTCTGCTGCTGGTTCTGCTGCTGGCGGCCCTGGCCGCCGTCCTGCTGGCGGTCGGTGCGGTCGCGCTCGCGGCGGTTGCGGCGGTCCCGGCGGGACTCGCGGACCTCGTTGTCGCCCTCGGCCGCGGGGGCCTCGGTGCGCTCGGTGCGCTCGCCGCGCTCGCGGCGGTCCCGGCGCTCGCGGCGCTCGGGACGGCCCTCGCCCTCGGCGGCGGCCGGGCGCTGCGCCTCGGTCCTGGCCTCGGCGGGGGCCTGCTCGGCGGTGGCGGTGGCGGTGCCGGCCTCGGCGGTCGGGGCGCCGGCCGCGGCGGTGGCCCGGCGGCGCGGGCGCTCGGCCCGGGCGGTGGCGGCCGCGGTCTCGGCGGCGGCCTGCACCGGGATCTCGATCTGCGCCTGCGGCTGCGGCTCGGTGGCGGCAGCGGCGGCACGGGTGCGGCGGGCCGCCCGGGCCGGAGCCGCTGCTTCGGCCTGCTCCTCGACCGGGGCGGCCGGAGCGGCCTCGGCGGCGGCGGGCGCGGCGGCCTTGGCGGCCTTCTTGGCGGCCGGAGCGGTGGCGCCGGAGGCGCCGGCGAGCAGCGGGTCCCCGCCGCTCTTCTCCTTGATGGCCTCGATCAGCTGGCTCTTGCGCAGCCGTCCGGTACCGCTGATCCCGAGGGACGAGGCGAGCTTCTGGAGCTCGGCCAGCACCAGGCCGTCCAGGCCGGCGGCAGCGGTACGGCGGCGCCGCGCCGGAGCCGCAGGGGCGGCTGCGTCCGACGCCTCGGCGTCCGGGCGCGCGCCCATCAGATCGGTGGTGTCGCTCACTAAGGGTCCTTCCCTGGAGCGGACGTCGGCCTGTCTGGCACGGCGACCGGTTGTGCTGTCCTGCCCAGCGTCTCTTTGCGCCGGCCAGGGGCTGGATTCCCGCGGAAGGCTGGTCCTTCCGGGGAGCTGCGAAGTGCGGTGCACTGTGGTGCGAAGCGGCGCGGACGGCCGGTTCTGGTGCCGACCTCGCTGCGCCTGTTGATGCCCGGGCCCCCGCCGCGCGGCGGCAGTGCGGGCCCCGCCCGGCCGAGCCTCAGTCAGGAGGCTGGGGGTGGGAGTCCGGTGCCGTCACGGCTTCGGGATGGGCCCCACTTGCGCAGGCAGGCTGCGTACGCGGTGTGGCGAGCTCCCGGAGAATCGTGCTCCCGAGCTTCCGGCCCCCGTGCGGACGGGGGAACGGGATCGGGATGCGTCGCACCGGCGCCCGGAGGGCATCTGGTGCAGCAATGAGGTTAACACTACCTACCCCCTGACACATTCCCCAGCCCTTTGGTTGTCAATCGTGTCCGTCTCACATGTCGAGCGGCAGGACGGTGGCGCCGGCGCGGTCCAGCTCCAGCCGGTGCGCCGCGAACTGCGCCCCCGCGAAGTTGAGCACCTTGCCGGCACCGGCCTCGTCGGTGAGGGCGAGCACGGTCGGTCCGGCACCCGAGATGACGGCGGGGACGCCCTCGGCGCGCAGGGCGGCGACCAGGGCCGCGCTGTCCGGCATCGCGGAGGCCCGGTAGTCCTGGTGCAGGCGGTCCTCGGTGGCGGTGAGCAGCAGCTCCGGGCGGCGGGTGAGCGCCTCGACCAGCAGGGCGGCGCGGCCCGCGTTGAGCGCGGCGTCGGAGAGCGGGACGGTCTTGGGGAGCAGGCCGCGCGCGGTCTCGGTGAGCACCTCGGTGGACGGGATGAACACGACCGGCACGACCCGGTCGGAGGGGTCCAGGGTGATGGTGCGGGCGCCGTCGTCCTCGGTCCAGGCGACGGTGAAGTTGCCGCGCAGGCAGGCCGCGACGTTGTCCGGGTGGCCCTCCAGCTCGGAGGCGAGGGCGAGCAGCGCGTCGTCGCCGAGCGCGGAGGCGCCGCCGATGGTGACGGCGCGGGCGGCGACGATGCCGGCGCAGATCGCGGCGGACGAGGAGCCCAGGCCGCGGCCGTGCGGTATCCGGTTGGCGCAGACCACTTCGAGGCCGCGGGGCTGGCCGCCGAGCCGGTCGAAGGCGGCGCGCATCGAGCGGACCACCAGGTGGCGCTCGTCGCGGGCCAGGTTCTCGGCGCCCTCGCCGGCGATGTCCACGGCCAGGCCGGAGTCGGAGACCCGGACCACCACGTCGTCGTAGAGCCCCAGGGCGAGGCCGAAGGCGTCGAAGCCGGGGCCGAGGTTGGCGCTGGTCGCGGGGACGCGGACCCGGACGGCGGCGGCGCGGAACGCGGGACCGGCCATGCGGTGGACACACTCCTGAAAGGTGGGGGGATCCAGGCCCGGGCGATCCGGACGACGGGGCCTGCGATGGTACGTGGCGGCGGGGTGCCGAAGGGGGCGCGCAGCATGGCGCGGCCCGCGGGGTCAAGCGTATCGAAGAGAGGTTCCGGAGCGGTACACCCCGCCCGGCTCGGATCTTCCGTGTTGCCGCAACCAGCGGAAAAGCACCGGTGGGTTGACCGGAAAGCGGCGGCGAGCGGTCCGCTCCGTGGGGGCGGGCCGCTCGCCGGGTCGACGCTCGGTCGGGCGGGTCAGTCGAGCAGGCCGAGGCGGCGGGCGGCCGTCTCCGGGTCGATCGGGACGATCTGCGGCTGCGGGGCGCCGGCCACCGCCCAGTCCGGGTCCTTGAGGCCGTTGCCGGTGACGGTGCAGACGATCCGCTGGCCGGGGTCGACCAGGCCGGCCTCGGCCTTGGCGAGCAGGCCGGCCACCGAGGCGGCCGAGGCGGGCTCGACGAAGACGCCCTCCTGGGAGGCCAACAGCCGGTAGGCGGACAGGATCTGGCGGTCCGTCACCTTGTCGATGAGGCCGCCGGAGTCGTCCCGGGCGGCGAGCGCGTAGTCCCAGGAGGCGGGGTTGCCGATCCGGATCGCGGTGGCGATGGTCTGCGGCTTGAGCACCGGGGCGCCGTCCACGATGGGGGCCGAGCCGGACGCCTGGAAGCCCCACATGCGGGGGGTGCGGGTGGCGAGGCCGTCCGCCGCGTACTCGCGGTAGCCCTTCCAGTAGGCGGTGATGTTGCCCGCGTTGCCGACCGGCAGGACGTGGATGTCGGGGGCGTCGCCGAGCATGTCGACGATCTCGAAGGCGGCGGTCTTCTGGCCCTCGATGCGCACCGGGTTGACCGAGTTGACCAGGGCGACCGGGTACTTCTCGGAGAGCTCGCGGGCCAGCGTCAGGCAGTCGTCGAAGTTGCCGTCGACCTGCAGGATCTTGGCGCCGTGCACCAGCGCCTGGCCCATCTTGCCGAGGGCGATCTTGCCCTGCGGGACGAGCACGGCGGAGACCATGCCGGCCCGCACCGCGTAGGCGGCGGCGGAGGCGGAGGTGTTGCCGGTGGACGCGCAGATGACGGCCTGGGCGCCGTCCTCCTTGGCCTTGGAGATGGCCATGGTCATCCCGCGGTCCTTGAAGGAGCCGGTCGGGTTGGCGCCCTCGACCTTGAGGTAGACGTCGCAGCCGGTGCGCTCGGAGAGCACCTGGGCGGGGACGAGCGGCGTGCCGCCCTCCAGCAGGGTCACCACGGGGGTGGAGGCGGAGACCGGGAGGCGGTCGCGGTACTCCTCGATGAGGCCGCGCCACTGGTGGGTGTGGCTGCCTCGGGCGGTGCTTTCGGCAATGGCGTTCATACCGGTTTTCCTATTCCCCTTCGACCCGCATGATGCTGGCCACGTCGCGCACGCTGTCCAGTGCGCGGAGCTTGTCGACCGTCGCCGACAGGGCGGCGTCGGTGGCGCGGTGGGTGACCACGACGAGCGCGGCGTCGCCGTCGCGGCCCTGCTGGCGCACGGTGTCGATGGAGACGCCGTGCTCGGCGAAGACCGAGGCGACCTGGGCGAGCACGCCCGCGCGGTCGTCCACGTCCAGGCTGACGTGGTAGCGGGTGACCACCTCGTCCATCGGCTTGGCGGGCAGCGCGGCGTACACCGAGTCGCCGGGGCCGGTGGAGCCGTTCAGCTTGTTGCGGCAGACCGCGACCAGGTCGCCGAGGACCGCGGAGGCGGTCGGCGAGCCGCCCGCGCCGGGGCCGTAGAACATCAGCCGGCCGGCCGCCTCGGCCTCCACGAAGACCGCGTTGTACGCCTCGCGGACGGAGGCCAGCGGGTGGCTGAGCGGGATCATCGCCGGGTGCACCCGGGCGGTGACCGAGGCGCCGTCGGCGGCCCGCTCGCAGATCGCCAGCAGCTTGACCACGCAGCCCATCTGCTTGGCGGAGGCGATGTCGGCGGCGGTGACCTCGGTGATGCCCTCGCGGTAGACGTCCGCGGCGGTGACCTTGGTGTGGAAGGCGATCCCGGCCAGGATGGCGGCCTTGGCGGCGGCGTCGAAGCCCTCCACGTCGGCGGTCGGGTCGGCCTCGGCGTAGCCGAGCGCGGTGGCCTCCTCCAGCGCCTCGGAGTACCCGGCGCCGGTGGAGTCCATCTTGTCGAGGATGAAGTTGGTGGTGCCGTTGACGATGCCCAGCACCCGGTTCACCTTGTCGCCGGCCAGCGACTCGCGCAGCGGGCGCAGCAGCGGGATCGCCCCGGCGACGGCGGCCTCGTAGTAGAGGTCGACGCCGGCCGCGGCGGCCTTCTCGTGCAGTTCGGCGCCGTCCTTGGCGAGCAGCGCCTTGTTGGCGGAGACCACCGAGGCGCCGCCCTCGAAGGCTTTCAGGATCAGCGATTTGGACGGCTCGATGCCGCCCACCACCTCGACCACCACGTCGATGTCGCCGCGGCCGACCAGGGCCTCGGCGTCGGTGGTGAGCAGGTGCTCGGGCACCCCGGGGCGGGGGCGCCCGGCCCGGCGGACCGCGATGCCGGCGAGCTCGACCGGGGCGCCGATGCGCGCGGCGAGGTCGTCGGCCGTCGTCGTCATGATGCGCGCCACCTCGGAGCCCACCACACCACAGCCCAGCAACGCCACCTTCAGCGGGCGCGTACGCATCATCCGACTCCGCTCTGCATTCTTCGGTCCCCGTCGGGGTGTTCCGTCGCCCCCGGGGGCTTGCCTGTTTCCCACCAGTCTCCGGGACTTTCCGCACGGATCTACGGCTGGTCCACGTTCTGAGACGAAAATTTCGTCAGCCGATATCGAGCCGCAGGAGATCCTCCTCCGTCTCGCGGCGGACGATCACCCGGGCCGCGCCGTCCGCGACGGCCAGCACGGGGGGCTTGAGGGCGTGGTTGTAGTTGCTCGCCATCGAGCGGCAGTAGGCGCCGGTCGCGGGCACCGCGATCAGGTCGCCGGGGGCCAGGTCGGCGGGCAGGAAGGCGTCCTTGACCACGATGTCGCCGGACTCGCAGTGCTTGCCGACCACCCGGGCCAGCATCGGCTCGGCCTCGCTGGTGCGGGAGACCAGCGCCACCGAGTACTCGGCGTCGTACAGCGCGGTGCGGATGTTGTCGGACATGCCGCCGTCCACGCTGACGTAGGTGCGCAGGCCCTCCAGCGGCTTGACGGTGCCGACCTCGTAGAGGGTGAACGCGGTCGGGCCGACGATCGCCCGGCCCGGCTCGACCGAGATCCGAGGGGCCGTCAACTCGGCGGCGGCGCACTCGCGTCGGACGATCTCGCGGAGCGAGGCGGCGATCTCGGCGGGCTCGCGCGGGTCGTCGTCGGCGGTGTAGGCGATGCCCAGGCCGCCGCCCAGGTCGATCTCCGGCAGCTCGACGCCGTGCTCGTCGCGGACCTCGGCGAGCAGGCCGACCACCCGGCGGGCGGCGACCTCGAAGCCGGCGAAGTCGAAGATCTGCGAGCCGATGTGCGAGTGGATGCCGCGCAGTTCCAGGGCCGGCTCGGCCAGCACCCGGCGGACCGCCTCGGCGGCCAGGCCCCCGGAGAGCGAGAGGCCGAACTTCTGGTCCTCGTGCGCGGTGGCGATGAACTCGTGGGTGTGCGCCTCGACGCCGACGGTGATCCGGATCAGCACCGGCTGCCGGACGCCCTGGGCGTCGGCGATCCGGGCCAGCCGCTCGATCTCCTGGAAGGAGTCGACCACGATGTGCCCGACCCCGGCCTTCACCGCCTGCTCCAGCTCCGGCACCGACTTGTTGTTGCCGTGCAGCGCGATCCGCTCCCCCGGCATGCCGGCCGCCAGCGCCACGTGCAGCTCGCCCGAGGAGCAGACGTCGACGTTCAGGCCCTCCTCGTGCAGCCAGCGCACCACGGCCTTGGACAGGAACGCCTTGCCCGCGTAGTACACGTCGGCGCTCTCGCCGAAGGCGTCCCGCCAGGCCCGGGCCCGGGCCCGGAAGTCGGCCTCGTCCAGCACGTAGGCGGGGGTGCCGAACTCGGCGGCCAGGGTGCGCACGTCGACGCCGCCGACGGTGGCGACGCCCTCGGCGTTCCGGGCCACGGTGCGCGACCAGACCTTGGGGTCGAGCGCGTTGAGGTCGGCCGGCGGGGCCTGGTAGTGGCCCTCGGGCAGCACGTCGCCGTGGCGGGGGCCTGCGGGGTGGGCGGAGCGGCTCATCTGATGAAACTTCCTCGACCTATGGCGAGGGGCGGCCACCGGTCTCCGTCGACCGGTCGCCGCCCCCTGCTGTGCTGCGCTTCGGGGGTGTGGTGCTTACATCCGCTCGGGCGCCGAGACGCCGAGCAGGCCGAGGCCGTTGGCCAGCGTCGTCCGCGTCGCGTCGGCCAGCCAGAGGCGGGCGTGCGTGAGGTCGGTGACCTCCTCGTCGCCCTTCGGCAGGATCTGGCAGTTGTCGTAGAACCGGTGGTAGGCGCGGGCCAGTTCCTCCAGGTACGTGGCCACGTGGTGCGGCTCGCGCAGCTCGCCGGCCTTGGCCAGCACCCGCGGGAACTCGCCGAGCTGGCCGAGCAGGTCGTTCTCCCACTCGCTGCTCAGCAGCTCCGGTTTGAAGTCCGCGCTGCGGGTGATGCCCTTCTCCACCGCGTTGCGCTGCACCGAGCACATCCGGGCGTGCGCGTACTGCACGTAGTAGACCGGGTTCTCCCGGGAGGTGCTGGTCACCAGGTCGATGTCGATGGTGATGGTGGAGTCGGTGGACTGCCGCACCAGCATGTAGCGGGCGGCGTCCACGCCGATCCAGTCGATCACGTCGTCGATCGTGATGATGTTGCCCGCGCGCTTGGAGAGCCGGACCTCCTTGCCGTCGCGCAGCATCTTCACGAACTGGCCGATCATCACCTCGATGTTGCGGTCCATGTCGTCGCCGGCGCAGGCCGCGATGGCCTTGAGGCGGTTGACGTAGCCGTGGTGGTCGGCGCCGAGCATGTAGACCGAGACCTCCGCGCCGCGGTCCCGCTTGCTCAGGTAGTAGGCGGCGTCGGCGGCGAAGTAGGTGGTCTCGCCGTCGGCCTTGATCAGGACGCGGTCCTTGTCGTCGCCGAAGTCGGTGGTGCGCAGCCAGATCGCACCCTCCCGGTCGAAGACGTGGCCCTGCTCGCGCAGCCGCTCGATGGCCTTCTCGACGGCGCCGGAGTCGTGCAGGGTCTGCTCGGAGAACCAGGTGTCGAAGTGCACCCCGAACTCGGCCATCGAGCGCTGGATCTCGGCGACCATCAGTTTGAGGCCCTCGGTGCGGAACGCCTGGAGCTGCTCGTCCTCGGGCAGGTCGAGCACGCCGGGCAGGCCGTCGGTGACGGCCTTGGCGATGTCGGAGATGTACTCGCCGACGTAGCCGTCCTCGGGGACGGGCTGCCCGTTGGCGGCGGCCTTCAGCGACTTGGCGAACTTGGTGATCTGCACGCCGGCGTCGTTCAGGTAGTACTCGGTGGACACCTCGGCGCCGGTCGCCTTGAGCACCCGGGCCAGCGAGTCGCCGACGGCGGCCCAGCGGACGCCGCCGATGTGGATCGGGCCGGTCGGGTTCGCCGAGACGAACTCCAGGTTGATCTTCAGGCCCTTGAGCGCCTCGTTGCGGCCGTACGCCTCGCCCGCCTCGACGATGGTGCGCGCCAGCCCGCCCTGGGTGGCGGCGTCCAGCGTGATGTTCAGGAAGCCCGGCCCGGCGATGTCGACCTTCGCCACGCCGGTGATCTCTCGCAGGCGCCCGGCCAGGATCTCCGCGACGGCTCGCGGCGGCTTGCCGGCCGGCTTCGCGAGCTGGAGGGCCACGTTGGTGGCGTAGTCGCCGTGGTCCCTGTTCTTGGGCCGCTCGACCGTCACGTGCGCGGGCACGTCGACGGTCAGCTCGTCCGCCTCGACGGCGGCGCTGACGGCGGCCTGGACTGCCTGGGAGAGTTCTGCGGGTGTCACGGTGCCAAGCCTAGGCGAGACGGGGTACCGGGCCGCCACTCGGTTTGTCCGCCGCGGGCCGCGTCGCGCCGTCCGGCGTGCTTCGTGTCGTCGGACGTCCCCGCTGGCGGGCACATCTCACGGGTGGGGCTCGTCCGGCCGGACGAGTTCCTGCGGCTGTTCGCCCAGGGCTGAATCCCGGGAGGTTTGCCCGACCGCCGGCGGCTGGCCCCCGAAGTCGTAGGCGAACCGGCGCCCGCCCGCCGCCGACACCCGCAGCCGCCGCACCAGCGCGACCAGCTCCGCCGGGTCGAAGGGCTTCGCCAGGTAGCCGTCCACCCCCACCGACTCGCCGCGCTCCAGGTCGGCCGGCGTGCAGGCGCTCACGATCGCTATCGGCAGGTGCGCGGTCTCCCGCGCCGCGCGCAGCCGGGCCGCCGTCCGCAGACCGTCCAGCCGGGGCATCACCACGTCCAGCGTGACCACGTCCGGGGCGACCCGGCCGACCACCTCCAGGCACTCGGCACCGTCGGCGGCGGTCACCACCTCGAAGCCCTCCAGCTCCAGGTTGACCCTGATCAGTTGGCGGATCACCTCGCTGTCGTCCACCACGAGGACCCGCCCCGACGTCGCCGCCACCTCACCGAGGGTAGCCGCGCCCCGTCCCGCTGTCCGGCCTTTCGGCTACTTGCCGGTCACCTGCTGACGGGGCGTCGGGGCGGCACCGCGCCGGGCCGCGGAAACCCGTGCACGGAGCACGGAGTTTCCCTGGTAGTGTTTTCCCCGTCAGGCCGGGCAGCACCGCGAGGTCAGCCCAGGCCCCCGTAGCTCAGGGGATAGAGCACCGCCCTCCGGAGGCGGGTGCGTAGGTTCGAATCCTACCGGGGGCACTTCGCTTCGAAGTGCAACAGAGGCCCAGGTCAGTGGAGTTGCTCCACGGATCTGGGCCTTCGTCGTTCCCGGGAGCACCGGGCCGAAACCGCTTCCTCCGGCCGCGGGCCGGTCGCTACTGTTCGCCCCACGACTTTCCTTGGGGGTGGCGCGATGACCAGGACGGAACCCGTCCCGAACCTGCCGGACGACCGGCTGTGCTGGCTGGCGGTCCGGGACCAGGTGGGGCGGCGGGCGGCCCGGCCGGGGGCGTTCGGGTGGCTGACGGCGCTGTTCGCGGCCCGGGGCGGCCGGGCCGGGCGGCAGGCGGCCGGGCTGGCGGGCGACCTGCGGCGCGACCGGACGTCGGGGCGGCTGCACGAGTACGCCTTCGCCGTGGACGGTGCGGCCGAGACGCTCACCGCCGAGGAGCGGGCGCACCTGCGGGCCACCGGCGAGGTGCCGGAGCGGTTCCTGGCCGAGGTCGAGCGGCGGGTCGCCGAGCGGCGCGCGAAGCGCTGAACTCCCGGGCCGGGCAAGGGTTCCGGCGGGGGCGGGGGGCCGGGGTGTGGCAGGGTACCGGGGTGATGATCTCTGCTGAGCAGGTCCGATTCGTGTCCGGGGCGTCCGCGCCGATCCTGTTGCTGGGCGGCGCCCCGGTGCACGGGGCGCTGCCGGTGCTGCGGGTCGCGGACGGGGCGGTGCCCGGACTGGACGGCTGGTCGGTGTTCGCCAGCCTCACCATGTGCGTGCTGGACGGGCCCGGCGACGCCGGCTGCCTCTTCCCCACCCTGGGCGGCTCGTTCGCCGCCGACGGCGTGGCCGGCTGGTGCGCCGAGGTCGAGCGGGCCGGCGGCGCGCTGGTGGTCTCGCTGCCCGATCCGGCCGCGCTGGCCGGGCCGCTCGACTGGACCGCGCTGCTCGACGGGGGCTCGCACGGCGGGTTCGCCCCGGCCGTCGCCGCCTGACGGTCCGTCAGCGCTTGGCGTTGCGGCGGTGCTCGCCGCTCAGCACCAGGGCCGGGGTGCCCTGGTCGTAGGCGCCGCAGGCGGTCGTCGACCAGGGCGACCACTGGCGGGGCACCGCGAAGTACGGCACCAGCACCGGCCCCTTGCGGCCCGGTGCGGCCTTCGCCGGCAGCAGGGCGGGCAGCACGTCCGGCGTCTGGCCGGCCAGGATCGCGGTCCGGCAGGAGCGGCAGGTGGGGCGGCGCTCGGCGGCGGCCTCCCGGGGCGTCAGGTGCCGGCGCTGCCGGGCCTTGCGGCCCCGGCCGGGGGCGAGAACGATGTCGGCGGGCCCGTGCAGCGGGTTCCAGTAGCAGCGGACCTGCAGCGGCCCGGGGCGCTTCCCGGCGTGCAGCAGGTGGGCGGCGGCGAGCCGTTCGACGGCCTGCTCGGCCATGACGACGGCCGCCGCCAGGTCCGGCAGGTCGGTGTCCTCGTCCCCGGCGTGGTCGAGCAGCCGGCCGGCCGCCTCGTACGCCTCCAGGGCCCACTGGTAGGCCACCCGGGCGGCCGACTCCTCGCTCTGCAGGTGCAGTTCGGCGGCCCGGAAGACCGCCCCGGCCGCGGTGACCCGCTCGGCGGCGACCCCGCGCAGGTGCTCCCGCAGCGCCTCCCACTCCCCCAGCACCAGCGCCTGGCGGGCCCGTGCCTCGCGCCGGGTGGGCGGCGCGGCGGGATCCGCCGGGACCGAACCCGCGACCTTGAGAAACCACCAGCGCCGGAACACCGCGCCTCCCCCGTGCCTGTGCGTCGAGTCCCCATTGTGGACCTCCGGACGGGGCGGCGGGCAGGGGGGCGGGGCCGGTTCAGCCCGCCGCGGCCAGGAGTTCGGCGACGGTGTGGTCGAAGGCGGCGCTGTAGGAGGTGTCGTCGCTGTCCCCGCCCTGCTGGTAGCCGCCGATGACGCCGATGACCTGGCCGGTGGCGGTGTCGACGAAGGGGCCGCCGCTGGTGCCGCCGGGGAAGGACGGGCAGTCGATCCGGCGCTGGTAGGTGTCCTGGCGGCTGGTGGTGTTGGTGCAGAGGACCGGCAGTTCGCTCCCGGCGGGGTAGCCGTAGAGCCGGGCCTCGGCGGTCCAGGAGGCGGCGGTGCCGAGCGGGTTGCCGCCGAGGGCGTCCTCGATCTGCTGCCCGTCGTTCGGGGCGACGGCGAGGACGGCGAAGTCCTCGTCGGGGTCGCCGCCGTTGCGCCAGCCGTCCGCGGTGTAGACCTTGGTGACCCGCCAACTGCCGTACGGGGCCCGGCCGTCGCGGTAGCCGGGGACGAAGGTGGTGCCGGCCGCGCCGGACAGGCAGTGCGCGGCGGTGAGGATCAGGTTGCGGCCGGGGCTGTCGATGACGCTGGCGGTGCAGAAGTGGTTGCCGGGGCCGGTCGGTCCGGCGAAGAGGGCGCCGACCCGGCGGGACTCGGCGTTGTCGGGGGCGGTGGCGGTGGTGCCGGGGACGGCGTCGGGCGGCGCGCTGGGCGGGGCCTGCAGGGTGGGGGCGGTGACGGGGTCGTCCTGCCGCACCGCGGCGGGGGCGGACGCCGGCGCCGAGGTCGGGGTGGGGGCCGCCGTCGGGCTCGGGGTGGGCGAAGGCGTCGGCGAAGGCGTCGGCGTGGGCGTGGCGGGGGCGGCCAGGGCCACCGGGCGGGTGCGGGGCCGTCCGGGGTCGCGGAGTTGGACGGTGAGCACTCCGGCGGTCGCTATCGCGCCGACCACGCCGACGGCGAGGACCGAGGTGAGGGCGGCCGACCGCAGCGGGCGGTGTCCGTCCTGGCTGGTGTTGCGTCCCATCCGCTGCCCCGTTCCGGCCGGTCCTGGTCGTGGCGGTGCCCACGGCGCGGATCCGACGCGGGCACGTGTCGATCGGTTGCCCGATCGGCTCCCCAATATCCGTCGTGGAGCTGGGAAAGCCGTCATGACTGCCTGGGAGGCTCGTGAGATTTCCGACGGCGTCGAGCAGCGTCCCACGGCCGGGGGCGGGTGTCCGGGTCCGACACCCGCGGGGCGGGTGTCGGACTCCGGTGCGGGGCGGGGCCGTCAGACCGCGGCGCGGGCCTCGGCGGCGGCGTCCTCGCCCCGGGCCTCGCCGGGGGCCGGGCGGTGGTTGATCATCAGGAAGGCGACCAGGGCGGCGCCCAGCAGGATGGCCATGGCGACGGTGGTGGCGACGGCGTAGCCGTGCACCGCGCCCTGGGCCTGGACCAGCGGGTCGGTGGGGTTGCGGGCGGCCAGGTAGGTGGCGGTGGCGCTGGCGGCGATGGTGTTGAGCAGCGCGGTGCCGATCGAACCGCCGACCTGCTGGGCGCTGTTGATGATGGCGGAGGCGGCGCCGGTCTCCTGCGGGGGGACGTTCAGGGTGGCCAGGCTCATGGTGGGCATGAAGACCAGGCCCATGCCGAAGCCGAGCAGCAGTTCGGCGGGCAGCACCATCGTGGCGTAGGGGCTGTCGACCTTGATCTGGGTGAGCCAGGCCATGCCGGCCGCGCCGAGCAGCAGGCCGGGGACGACCAGGTTGCGGGTGGGGATCCGGGTCATCAGCCGGGAGGCGATGCCGGCCGCGCTGATCACGATGGCGGCGGTCATCGGCAGGAAGGAGACGCCGGCCTTGATCGGCGAGTAGCCCTTGATCACCTGGAGGTAGTAGGTGAGGAAGAGGAACAGGCCGAACATGCCGATCACGGCGAGTCCGACCGAGAGCGCGCCGCCGGCCCGGTTGCGGTTGCCGATCAGGTGCATCGGCAGCAGGGCGTGCTCGGTGCGCCGTTCGACCAGCGCGAAGACCGCGAGCAGGGCGACGCCGGCGCACAGCGCGGTGAGCACCACCCAGTCGTCCCAGCCGCGGGAGACCGCCTCGGAGGTGCCGTACACGATGGCCAGCAGGCCGCCGCAGCCGAGCACCGCGCCGGGCAGGTCGAGCCGGACCCGGCGGGCGCGGTCGACGTGGTCGCGGACCAGCAGGTAGTACGCGCCGATGCCGGTGACGACCGCGATCGGGATGTTGACGTACAGGCACCAGCGCCAGGACAGGTACTCGGTGAGCAGTCCGCCGGTGATCAGGCCGATCGCGGCGCCGCCGCCGGCCAGGGCGCCGAAGATGCCGAAGGCGGTGGCGCGTTCGCGCGGGTCGCGGAAGGTGACGGAGAGCAGGGAGAGCGCGGACGGGGCGAGCAGCGCGCCGAAGGCGCCCTGCAGGGCGCGGGCGGCGAAGAGCATGCCGCCGGTGGTGGCGAAGCCGCCGAGGCCGGAGGCGAGGGCGAAGCCGAGCAGTCCGACCAGGAAGGTCCGTTTGCGGCCGAAGAGGTCGCCGATGCGGCCGCCGAGCAGCAGGAGTCCGCCGAAGGCCAGCGTGTAGGCGGTGATCACCCACTGGCGGTTGGCGTCGGAGATGTCGAGCGCCTTCTGCGCGGAGGGCAGGGCGATGTTCACGATCGTCGCGTCGAGGACGATCATCAGCTGGGCGATGGCGATGACCGCCAGGGCCCACCAGCGGCGCGGATCCGCCGCGGGGGTGTCGGGGGCTTGCTGGGGGGTCACCGTGAGGCCGCCTTCCGCCGATCGGGAGTGGGGCTGGGCGCGTACGGCGCTCTTCCCAGGGAAACCCCCGGACGGACCAGCGGCAAGGCGAATTGTCCAGTTTGTCAATATGTGGGACGGGGTCCCGGGTGCCCGGCCGCATCGGCCACCCGGAACGCGGTGCCCGTCGTCGTTACAGCGCGCCCAGTTCGGTGACCAGGTCGTCCAGGCCGAGCGAGCCCTGGGAGAGCGCCGCCATGTGCCACGCCTTGAGGTCGAACTCCGCGCCGCGCGCCTCGGCCGCCGCCCGGGCCTCGGCCCGGCCGCGCAGCCAGGCCCGCTCGCCCAGCTTGTAGCCGATCGCCTGGCCGGGCAGGCCCAGGTAGCGCACCAGCTCGCTGTCCAGGAAGTCCGCGGACAGGCCGCAGTAGGCGCCGAAGAACTCCCGGGCCCGCTCGGGCCGCATCGGCTCGCCGGGGGCGAACGGCGAGTCGGCCGGGAAGTCCAGCTCGGCGTGCATGCCGATGTCGACGATCACCCGCAGCGCCCGCATCATCTGGGCGTTCAGGTAGCCGAGGCGGTGGCCCGGGTCGGTCAGGTAGCCGAGCTCGTCCATCAGGCGCTCGGCGTACAGCGCCCAGCCCTCCATGTTGGCGCTGACCCCGCCCAGGGTGACCTGGTAGGTGGAGAGCCGGTCGGCGACGTACGTCCACTGCGCGAGCTGCAGGTGGTGGCCCGGGACGCCCTCGTGGTACCAGGTGGAGACCAGGTCCCACTCGGGGAACGCCTCCCGGCCCAGGGTGGGCAGCCAGGTCCGGCCGGGGCGGGAGAAGTCCAGCGAGGGCTGGGTGTAGTAGGGAGCGGCGGCGCTGCCGGGCGGGGCGATCCGGGACTCCACCTTCAGCAGCGGCTCGGCCAGGTCGAAGTGCACGCCCTGGAGGTCGTCGATCGCCCGGTCCATCAGGCCCTGCAGGTACTCCTGCACCTGCTGCTCGCCGCGGATCGCCGGGCCGTCGGTCTCCAGCCACTTCATGGCCTGCATCGGGGTCGCGCCCGGGCGGACCTTCTCCGCCTCGGCCCGCATCTGGGCGTCCAGTTCGTGGAACTGCTCCCAGGCCCAGCGGTACGCCTCGTCCAGGTCGAGTTCGGCGCCCGTCCAGTACCGCACCCAGCGGGTGTAGCGCTCGCGGCCGACCGCGTCCGGGGTGCCCTTCGCGGCGGGGGCGTACGCGTCGCGCATCCAGTCGCGCAGGTCGGCGAGGGCGGCGGTGGCCTCGACCGCGGTGGCGGTCAGCTGCTCGCGCAGGTGCGCGGGGGCGGCGGCGACCAGTTCGCCGAACCAGCCGCCGGGGGTCTCGCCGTCGATCCACTCGCCGAACTGGCCGACCACCGTCTCCACCTGGCGCGGCGCCGACAGCAGGCCGCGCCGGACGCCCTCCTCCAGGCTCTGCCGGTACTGGGCCGTCACCAGCGGGAAGCGGGCCAGCCGGCGGCCCAGCCGCTGCCAGTCCTCGTCGGTGTCGGTGGGCAGCAGGGTGAACATCTCGCGGGTGTTGTGCACCGGCGAGCCCAGGTTGCGGACGCTGCGGTAGCCCTCGCCCGCGTCGTGCACGGCCAGTTCGGCGGTCAGCCGCTCGCGCAGCAGCCGGGCGCAGCGGCGTTCGGCCTCGTCCTCGACCGGGCCGGCGGCCTCCAGCTCGTCGAGCGCGGCGAGGGTGCGGCGGGCCAGGTCGGCGGTGGCTTCGATGCCTTCGGAGGAGAGGTCGGGCAGCCGGTCGTCCTCCGGGTTGAGGCCGAGGTACACCGCGGTCAGCGGGTCGGCGTCGGCGAGCGCGTGGACGTAGGAGTCGGCGAGTCGGCGCGGGGTGGGGCCGCTCGGGTGAGGGTCGTTCAGTTCATGAGCCATCCGGCCATCCTGTCGTAGCCGCAGGCGAATTCAACCCCTGTCAGGTATTGGCGTCGTCACCCCCGGGCCGGTCCGTCACCCCCGCACCGGGGCGAGCCGCCGGACGCTGCGCCACGGGTCCCAGGTCGGCCGGCCCCGGGTGATCGGGTAGAACGCCAGGCCGATCAGCACCGAGCAGAAGTGCCCCAGGTCGGTGAACGTGTGCGAGACCAGCAGCGGCACCAGGTAGAAGGCGACCAGCCCGCAGCCGTACACCCAGCGCCACGCCCCGGCCAGCGCGTACGTCAGCACGCCCTCGACCCCGGCCAGCGCGTAGGACACCCCGACGTCCACCGTGGTCGACATGTTCAGCGGCAGCACGTGGTGGTTGACGCCCCAGGCGACCACGCCCTCGCTGACGAACGTGGCCAGCACGTGCGCGGTCAGCGCGACCGTCAGCCAGCGGCGGGTGCCCAGCCAGCGCTCGGCCGGCACGTGGAAGACGTGGAACACCGCGAAGTAGAACAGGAAGTTCGCCTGCTCGGTCCAGATCAGGCTGGCCAGCAGGGCGTGCACCGGGTGCGAGGAGAGCTGGTGGATGTTGGTGGAGCGCTTCTCCAGGAAGTAGTCCAGCGCCGCCGGGTCCATCCGGGCCACCACGAAGCTGGTCAGCGCCAGCAGCAGCAGCCACACGTACGTCCCCGGGGACTTCCCGATCCACCGCCCCACCGCCCGCACCCACCGCACCGGCCGCTCCTCGCCGCGACGTGACCCGAGACCTGTTCCCAGTCTGCGACCCCGTCCGGGGCCCCGCCCGGCGGGAACCCGCCGGTCGCGGGCGTGCGGAGGGGGTGCGCGGGGCCGCCCGAGGTCTACCCTGGCACGCATGGCAGCGACCCCCTCCCCCGTCGAGGAGCCCGTCGACGACTCCCCCGCCGCGGAGCGCCCCCGCCGCGCCGCCTACCGGCGACTGCCCGTCCAGCAACGGCGCGAGCAGCTCATCGCCGTCGCCCTCGAACTCTTCGCCGCCCGGCCGCCCGAGGAGGTCTCGCTCGACGACGTCGCCGAGGCCGCGGGGGCCTCCCGGCCGCTGGTCTACCGCTACTTCGCGGGCGGCAAGCAGCAGTTGTACGAGGCGGCGCTGCGCAGCGCCGCGTCCGAGCTCACCACCCGGTTCACCGTCCGGACCACCGACGGCACCCCGACCCAGCAGCTCGGCGCCGTCCTGCACGGCTACTTCGACTTCGTCGGCGAGCACGCCGCCGGGTACGGCGCGCTGCTGCGCGGCGGCTCGGTCGTCGAGACCGCGCGCACCTCGGCGATCGTCGACGACGTCCGCCGGGCGGCGCTCCGGCGCACCCTGCGCCACCTCGGCGTCCGGGAGGCCGGACCGCGGCTGACCCTGCTGGTGCGCTCCTGGATCTCGGTGGTCGAGGCGTCCGCGATCAGCTGGCTGGACGAGGGGCGGCAGATCCCGGCCGACTCGCTCTGCGCCTGGCTGGTCGACCAGTTCGTGGTGATGGCGGCGGCCACCGCCGTCCGCGACGCCCAGACCGCGCAGGCGCTGCACGGCTGGCTCCAGCTGGAGACGGCCGACAGCCCGGCGGGGGTGCTCATCTCGCGTCTGCGCGACCTGGGGCTCTAGCCGGAACCAGGGACTCCCTAGGCCTGGCCGAGGGTGGTCTCCTGGCGGCCGAGGCCGGTGACTTCCAGGGCCACCTTGTCGCCGGCCCGGAGGAACGGGGTGCCGGGGCGGCCGAGGGTGACGCCGGCGGGGGTGCCGGTGATGACGATGTCGCCGGGGTCGAGGCGCATGAAGTGGGTGAGGTAGCGGACGGTCTCGTGCACCGGGAAGATCATCTCCGCGGTGGTGCCGTCCTGGCGGAGCTCGCCGTTGACCCACAGCCGCAGGTCGAGGGCCTGCGGGTCGCCGAGTTCGTCGGGGGTGACCAGCCAGGGGCCGAGCGGGGTGAAGGTCTCGGCGGACTTGCCCTTGTCCCACTGGCCGCCGCGGTCGAACTGGAAGGCGCGCTCGGTGACGTCGTTGACGGCGGCGTAGCCCGCGATGATCGCGGCGGCGTCGGCCGGGGTGTCCAGGTAGCGGCCGGTGCGGCCGATGACGACGGCGAGTTCGACCTCGTAGTCGGTCTTCTCGCTGCCGCGCGGGACGAGCACCTGGTCGTTCGGGCCGACCAGGGTGTTGACGGGCTTGAGGAAGACCACCGGCTCGGCCGGGATCGCGGCGCCCGCCTCGGCCGCGTGGTCGCGGTAGTTGAGGCCGATGCCGACGATCTTGCCGGGGCGGGCGACCGGCGGGCCGATCCGCTCGCCGGTGAGGTCGGTGACCGGGAGCGCGGCGAGGTCGAGCGCCGCCGGGTCGAGGGCCGCGAGGAAGGCGCCGTCCAGGTCGGGGGTGAGCGGGCGGAGGTCGCGGGCGGTGCCGTCGGGGGCGAGTACGACCGGTCGTTCTGCGCCCGCAGGGCCCACGCGGAGGAGCTTCACTGCCTGTCACCACCTGTTTCGTCTCGGGGGCGGGTCGTCCCCTGCCCCGGGACATCGAGGTATACCAGGGGTGATCGCCTGCGGAACAGTGGTGCCGGTTCGGCGAATTCCTCCCAATCGGAGGAATCCGGGCGCGGGGCGAATCGGTGCCCCGCACCCTTGACAGCCGCCGCCGGCCTGCGGTCAGGTCTCCTGCTGCGGGTGGTACTCGGCCTCCTCGACCCCGAACGTCCAGGCGACGCCGGCCCGCGCGGTGCGGGTGCCGGGCGGGACCCGCAGGTAGTAGGTGCGGTGGGTGCCGTCCGGCTCGGGGGTGGAGTTGAGCACCTCGACCATCACCACCGGCTCGTCGTTCGGGAGCTGGATCCGCCAGAGCGTGCCGGTCCCGTCGCGGTGCAGCGGTTCGGCGCCGGACTCGGCGAGGTAGCGGTCGTAGCCGAAGTGCTCCAGCATGACGCGGCGCAGTTCGGCGTTCTCCTCGCCGCGGATCCGCTCGGGGGTGAGGCCGGTGAGCCGGTCGAGGAAGTCGGCCGGGACGGGCATGCCGCGCCTGGCGTGCAGCGCGAAGCCGTCGGCGTAGGCGAGCGCGGGGCCGTCGGCGCGGTCGAGCCGGCCGGCCTCGTCGCGGTGCAGGGCGGTGGGGCGCTCGCTGAGCAGCACGGTGCGCTCGTAGGGCCACCACCAGCCGGTCTGCCGGGCGGCGCCGGCCAGGGCGGCGAGGGCCGCGTCGCCGGTGCCGGCGGTGTCGAAGGCGGCCAGCCAGGCGGCGTCGTGCTGGCCGGCCACCGCGTCCAGCAGGAGCAGGCGGATCCGGCCGCGCCGTTCGGCGGCGGCCTGCCGGACCGCCCGGTTCTCGGGCTTGCGGGCCTCCTGCCAGTCGTCGATCGGCTCGGGCTCGGGGGCGAAGTGGTCGAGCAGCGCGGCGCGGACCCGCTCGGCGGGCAGCGCGGTGGTGGTGGCGAGTTCGGCGCCGGTGACGGCCCACAGGGCGGCCCAGCCGGCCGGGCCGAGGGTGGCGAGGGCTGCGGTGCGGGCCCGTTCCCAGGCGGCGGTGCGCACCTGCTCGCGCACGCTCGCCCCGAACCCGTCGCGGTGCGCGAGGAGTTCGTCGAGGGCGGCGCGCGGCGAGGGGCACCAGCGGAACTCGGCGGGCTCGGCGAGCCCGGCGGCCCGGTAGGCGTCCCGGACGGCCTGTTCGGCGGTGGCCCGGTCGGCGGGGCCGGTGGCGGCGGCGACGGCCCGCCAGTGGGCCACCGAGAGGTCGGCCGGACGGCCCGTCAGCTGGCTGCTCATCAGTTCTCCGTAGTGCTGGGTCTCGGACGGGTGGCGGCGGGGGATCAGTCGGCGACGACGCGGACCGCGCCCGGCGTGTACTCGCGCTGGCGGACCACCCGGTACCAGCCGCCGGGCAGGGCGATCGCGGCGTGCTCCTCGTGGACGACCCGGCCGCCCTCCGGCAGGTGCAGCCAGGCGGCGCCGAACGGGCCGCCCTCGCGGACGAGTTCGCCCGGTCCGACCACCGCGTGGGCGTGGCCGGTGACCTCGCCGAGGGCCAGCACCAGCCGCCCGCGGGCGTCCCGGGGCTGCCGGGCGGCCTGCTCCAGGGCGGCCGGGACGGCGCTCTGCGCGACCGGAACGATCAGTACGTCACCCTGGCGGTACACGGGGCCTCCCGGCGTCGGGTCCGGCCCGCTGCCGGACGCCACGCCCCGAAAACTAGGCCGCCCCACCGACAACTCCGCGTCCCCGGGGTCCTTCGTGCGGGTGAACGTCACGGGCGGCTGGTAGACAGGTCTCGGCCCACTGCGGGCAGCAGCGACACCGAACCACCGCGGCATGAGCACGGCACCACGATCCGGAGCAACGAGGAGCAGCGCATGACCATCAACGACCACGTCGAGGAGTTCCACGGCCTCCCGGTGACCGACTTCCGGGAGGCCGAGAAGGAGGGGAAGCTCCCGGCGGCGGACGCCACCGCCTGGCGGATCGGCCTGGACTGGGACGACGAGCAGGGGTTCGCCGAGCTCTGGCAGAAGTTCCTGGACACCGTGGAGCCGGAGCGGGTCACCGCGCTGGTGCTGGGCCGCTGGTTCCCGGAGGAGCCGGAGTCGCTGTCCGAGGCGCTGCCGCTGATCCTCGCCGCCGCCGACCGGCTGCCCGCGCTGCGCGCGCTGTTCCTCGGCGACATCACCTTCGAGGAGTGCGAGATCTCCTGGATCCAGATGTGCGACATCACGCCGGTGTTCGCCGCGTTCCCGCGGCTGGAGGAGCTGGTGGTGCGCGGCGCCAGCGAGGACTACGACGACAAGGAGCGGCTCGGCCTCAAGCCGGTGCGGCACGAGAGGCTGAAGGCGCTGCGGTTCGAGTCCGGCGGCCTGCCCGCCGAGATCGTCCGCGCGGTCGGCGCCTGCGACTTCCCGGCGCTGGAGAAGCTGGAGCTGTGGCTGGGCGTCGACAACTACGGCGGCAACTGGACGATGGACGACCTGGCGCCGTTCCTGTCCGGCGCCAAGCTGCCCGCGCTGACCCACCTGGGCCTGCAGGACTCGGTGTTCCAGGACCAGATCGCCGCGCTGGTCGCCCGGGCCCCGGTGGTGCCCCGGCTGACCGGGCTGTCGCTGTCCATGGGGGCGTTCACCGACGAGGGCGCGGCCGCGCTGCTGGAGGGCCAGCCGCTGACCCACCTGAAGACCCTGGACCTGCACCACCACTACCTCACCGAGGGCATGCAGCAGCGCCTGCGGGACGCCCTGCCGGGCGTCGCGGTCGACCTCTCCGGCGCCGAGGACCCGGGCGACAACTGGCGCTACGTCGCCATCTCCGAGTAGGCGGGGCCGACGTGACGCCGCACCAGCTGGTCGTCCTGGGCTGCCCGGGGCACCGCCGGGCCGCCCTGTTCGCCGCCGCGGCCCGGGCCGCCGGCCGGCCGGAGCCCGCCGTGCTGCCCTGGTCCGCGGTGCTGCGCGGGCGGTACGGGCTGCCGCCCGGCGCGGTGGTCCGGGTCGACTCGCCCGGCGAGGACCCGGAGGCGGACCGGCTGCTGCGCGGGCCCGTCCTCGGCGCGGGCTACGCGCCGACCCGGGTCGAGGGCGGCCCGGCCTGGTACGCGGGCGTCATGGCGGCGCTGCGCGCGCTGGCCGCCCGGCCCGGGGTGCGGCTGCTCGGCGACCCGGACGAGATCGCCGCCATGTTCGACAAGCGGGCCGCGCACGCCCGGCTGGCCGCCGCCGGGGTGCCGGTGCCGCCCGCGCTGCCCGGCGGACTGCCGTCCGGGTTCGAGGAGTTGAAGGAGCGGCTGGCCGGGGCCGGGATGCGCCGGGTGTTCCTCAAGCCGGTGCACGGCTCGTCCGCGTCCGGCGTGGTGGCGCTGGAGTTCGGGCCGGGCGGGCGGGTGCAGGCCACCACCTCGGTGGAGCTCGCCCCGGACGGGCTGCACAACTCGCTCGCGGTGCGCCGCTACCGCTCCGCGGCGGAGGTCGCCGAGCTGGTCGACCGGCTCGCCCCGGAGGGGCTGCACGTCGAGCGCTGGGTCCCGAAGTCCGACCAGGGCGGCCGGGCGGCGGACCTGCGGGTGGTGGTGGTCGGCGGCCGGGCCACCCACCTGGTGGTCCGCACCAGCCGGCACCCGATGACCAACCTGCACCTCGGCGGCGGCCGCGGCCGGACCGACCTGGTCCGGGCGGCGGCCGGCCCGCACTGGCCGGAGCTGCTGGCCACCGCGGAGGCCGCCGCCCGCTGCTTCCCGCGCTCCCCGATGGTCGGCGTCGACCTGCTCCCGCACGCCCGCTGGCGGCGCGCCCTGGTCGGCGAGGTCAACGCCTTCGGCGACCTGCTCCCGAACCTGCCCGGACTGCCCGACGGGCCGGCCCCGGGCCTCGACACCTATGCCGCCCAACTGGCTTCGCCCGCCTACGCGTTGGACTCCCGCACGGCGGACGCCGTGCCGGACGCCCGGAGGACCGCCCGCTGTGATGCCTGACATGAACCGGGTCGTCGGTTCGCACGACCTGCTGCTGGTCACCCTCGACACGCTGCGCTTCGACGTCGCCGCGGAGCTGCTCGCGGCCGGCCGGCTGCCGAACCTGGCGAAGGTGCTGCCGCCCGACGGCTGGGAGCGGCGGCACTCGCCGGGCAGCTTCACGTACGCCGCGCACCAGGCGATCCTGGCCGGGTTCCTGCCGACGCCCGCCACCCCGGACGGGCCGCACCCGCGGCTGTTCGCGGCCCGGTTCGCGGGGTCGGAGACCACCGAGTCGCGGACCTGGGTGTTCGACGCGCCGGACCTGCCGACGGCGCTGGCCGCGGCCGGGTACCGGACGGTGTGCATCGGCGGGGTGGGGTTCTTCAACAAGCAGGGCCCGCTCGGCTCGGTGCTGCCGGGCCTGTTCCAGGAGAGCCACTGGGCGCCGGAGCTGGGCGTGCCGTCGCCGACCTCCTTCGAGTCGCAGGTGGCGGTGGCCGAGCGGGTGGCGGCCGAGCAGCCGCCCGGGCAGCCGCTGTTCCTGTTCGTCAACGTCTCGGCGCTGCACCAGCCGAACTGGTTCCACCTGCCGGGCGCGACCCGCGCGGACGGGGACAGCCGGGCCACCCACGCCGCCGCGCTGGAGTACGTGGACGCGCACGTGGGGCGGCTGTTCGCGGCGATGAGCGCCCGGCGGCCGTGCTTCGCGATCGTCTGCTCGGACCACGGCACCGCGTACGGCGAGGACGGGTACACCGGGCACCGGATCGGCCACGAGGTGGTCTGGACCGTCCCCTACGCGCACTTCACCCTTCCCGCCGGCCTGCCGCAGGAGTCCCGATGAGCACCGCCACCGCCGAGTCCCCGTACCAGAGCTACGTCTACGCGTACCCGCACAAGACCGCCTACCGCCCGCTGCCGGAGCGGCCGCGGCTGGCGGAGCTGTGGGAGGGCGAGAAGCAGGACGCGCTCTCGCTGTACCTGCACGTGCCGTTCTGCGAGGTGCGGTGCGGGTTCTGCAACCTGTTCACCCGGATCGGCAGCCCGGAGGGGCTGACCACCGCCTACCTGGACGCGCTGGAGCGGCAGGCCCGGCAGGTGCGGGAGGCGCTGGCGCCGGACGCCCGGTTCGCGCTGGCGGCGTTCGGCGGCGGGACGCCCACCTACCTGAGCGCGGCCGAGCTGGAACGGCTGTGCGACATCGCCGAGTTGCGGATGGGGGCGGACCTGCGGGCGGTCCCGCTCTCGGTGGAGGCCTCGCCGGACACCGCGACGGCGGACCGGCTGCGGGTGCTGGCCGAGCGCGGCACGACCCGGCTGAGCCTGGGCGTGCAGTCCTTCCTGGACGGGGAGGCGAAGGCGGCGGTGCGCCCGCAGAAGCGGGCCGCGGTGGAGGCGGCGCTGGGCCGGGTGCGGGACGCCGGGTTCCCGGTGCTGAACATCGACCTGATCTACGGCATCGACGGCCAGACGCCCGCCAGCTGGGTCGAGTCCCTGGACGCGGCGCTGGTGTGGCAGCCGGAGGAGCTGTACCTGTACCCGCTGTACGTCCGCCCGCTGACCGGCCTCGGGCGGCACGGGACCGGCCCTTCCCCGGAGTGGGACGCCCAGCGGCTGGCGCTGTACCGGGCGGGCCGCGACCACCTGCTGGCCGAGGGGTACGAGCAGGTGTCGATGCGGATGTTCCGCCGGGTCGGCGCGGCGCGCGCGAGCGCGGGCGAGTACGCCTGCCAGACCGACGGCATGGTGGGCCTGGGCTGCGGGGCCCGCTCGTACACCTCGCGGCTGCACTACTCCTTCGACTACGCGGTGGACGCCCGCGAGGTGCGCCGGATCATCGACGACTACGTGGCCGCGCCGGACTTCTCCCGGGCCGAGCTGGGCTGGGCGATGACGGCGGAGGAGACCCGGCGCCGCCACCTGGTGCAGTCGCTGCTGCAGGGCGAGGGCGTCGACCTGGCGGCCTATCGGGAGCGCTTCGGCAGCACCCCGGAGCTGGACTTCCCGACCGAGCTGGCCGGGTTCGCCGCCCGCGGCTGGCTGTCGGCGCAGGACCCGGCCCGGCTGCTGCTGAGCGCGGAGGGCCTGGCCTGGTCGGACGCGGTGGGGCCGCGGCTGTTCTCGGCCGCGGTGCGCGCCAACATGGCGGAGTACGCGGCCAAGTGAGCGAGCACCTGACCCTGCTCTACCGAGGCCCGCTGTCCTCCTGCGACTACGACTGCCCGTACTGCCCGTTCGCCAAGCGGCGCGACTCCCCGGAGCTGCTGCGGGCCGACCGGGCGGCGCTGGAGCGGTTCACCGCCTGGGCGGCCGCGTACGAGCACGGGCGGCTGTCGGTGCTGTTCACGCCGTGGGGCGAGGGGCTGGTGCGCAGCTGGTACCGGCGGGCGATGGTGGAGCTGAGCCGGCTGCCGCACCTGGAGCGGGTGGCGATCCAGACCAACGCGAGCTGCCGGACGGCCTGGCTGGCGGAGGCGGACCGCGCGAAGCTGGCGCTCTGGGTGACGTACCACCCGGGGCAGGTGACCGAAGCGCGCTTCCTCGCCAAGTGCGCCGAACTGACCGCGCTGGGCGTGCGGTTCAGCGTCGGCGTGGTCGGGCAGCCGGAGCACCTGGTGGCGGCCCGGCGGCTGCGGGCGGCGCTGCCGGCGGAGGTGTACCTGTGGGTGAACGCGGCCGACGGGCTGACGTACACCGACGCCGAGGCGGCGCGGTGGACGGAGCTGGACCCGCTGTTCGGCTACAGCCGGCACCCGCACCGCAGCGCCGGGCTGCCGTGCCGGACGGGCGAGAGCGTGGTGTCGGTGGACGGGGACGGGACGGTGCGCCGCTGCCACTTCGTCCGGCCGCCGCTGGGCAACCTGTACGACGACTCGTACCGGGCCCAACTGCGGCCGCGGGCCTGCCCGTTGGGGAGCTGCGACTGCCACATCGGGTACGTGCACCTGGAGTCGCTGCCGCTGTACGACGTGTTCGCGGGCGGCGTGCTGGAGCGCATCCCGCACGGGTGGTGAGGGATGCGCTCCGGCGGCCGCGGCGGGGGTCAGTCGGTCTTGGGCAGGCCGGGCGGGTTGATCTCGGAGGTCGGCACGGCCTCGTTGTCCAGGCCCCAGCGCTTGAGGACCTGGCTGTAGGTGCCGTTCTTGATGGCCTCGTTGATCGCCCCGTTGAGCGCCTTGACCAGGCCGTTGTCCTTCTTGGTGGTGGCGGCGATCTTGCCGAGGACGGTGTCCCCGGCGCCGGAGTAGGTGCCGATCACCTCGGTCTCGCCGGTCTGCGCGGAGTGGAAGGCGGTGGCCGGGTTGGGGCCGAGCCAGGCGTCGATCCGGCCGGAGCCGAGGGCGAGGTAGTAGTCGGAGGAGTTCTGGTAGTACTTCACGTCGACCGGCTTGAGGCCGTTCTTGACGTCCTGCTCGCTCCAGGCCAGCAGCAGCTTCTCCTGGTTGGTGCCGGAGGAGACGCCGATGGTGTGCCCGGCGACGTCGGCCGGGCCCTTGACCTTCCAGCTGCCGCCCTTCTTGGCCTCGAAGCCGAGGATGTCGAGCCGGTAGGTGGCGAAGTCGTACTTCTCCTTGCGGGCCTCGGTGACGGTGACGTTGGTGATGCCCGCGTCGTACTTGCCGCTGTCCAGGCCGACGAAGACGTTCTCCCAGGAGACCGGGTCGATCTCGACCTTCAGGCCGAGCACGTCGCCGATCAGGTACGCCAGGTCGGGCTCGGTGCCGATGACGGTCTTGTCGTCGGTGGCGTAGAACCCGAGCGGCGGGACGGTGCCGACGTTCGCCGCGACCCGGAGGGTGCCTCTTCGGCGGACCTCGTCGGGGACGAGGGCGGCGATCGCGTCGACCTTCGGGGTGGTGATCCGGTTCTGGTCCGGGGTCAGGTTGATCTTCACGCCGTTGGGCGCGGTGCCCTCCTTCTTGGCGCCGAGGTCGGCGGAGGCGTTGCCCGAGGAGCCGCAGGAGGAGAGCAGCAGGGCGGCGACGAGGGCGGCGGCGGCCGCGGCGTTGGTGCGGCGGTACACGGACATGCGGGCAACTCCTTTGATCTGGAAGGGGGTTCAGAGCACCTTGGCGAGGAAGGCGCGGGTGCGTTCGTGCTGCGGGTCGTCCAGCACCTGGGCGGGCGGGCCCTGTTCGACCACCACGCCGCCGTCCATGAACACCACGGTGTCGGCGACCTCGCGGGCGAAGCCGATCTCGTGGGTGACCACGATCATGGTGGTGCCGGTGCGGGCCAGGTCCTTGATCACGTCGAGCACCTCGCCGACCAGTTCGGGGTCGAGCGCGGAGGTCGGCTCGTCGAACAGCAGCACCTTGGGCTCCAGGGCGAGCGCCCGGGCGATGGCGACCCGCTGCTGCTGGCCGCCGGAGAGCCGGCGCGGGTACTCGTCGGCCTTGTCGGCGAGGCCGACCCGCTCCAGCAGGTCGCGGGCCCGGGCCCGGGCCTCGGCCTTGGGGACGCCGAGCGCGCCGACCGGGGCCTCGACCAGGTTCTCCAGCACGGTCAGGTGCGGGAACAGGTTGAAGTTCTGGAACACGAAGCCGAGCCGGGTGCGCTGCCTGAGCACCTCCCGCTCGGGCAGTTCGCGCAGCTTGTCGCCGACCCGCCGGTAGCCGATCAGCTCGCCGTCCACCCGGACGTGGCCCCGGTCGAGCTTCTCCAGGTGGTTGACCGCCCGCAGCAGGGTGGACTTGCCGGAGCCGGACGGGCCGAGCACCACCGTGACGGTGCCGGGCCGCACGTCCAGGTCGATGCCGCGCAGCACCTCCAGCCGCCCGAACCGCTTGTGCACGCCGCGCACTTCGACCATGGCCGTCGCGCCTTCGCCGCTCATGCCCGCTCCTCCTCGTTCTCGGTGGCGGCGGCCCGCAGCCGCTGCCAGGGGGTGGGCGGCGCGCCGCGCCCGCTGCCGCGGGCGAAGTAGCGCTCGACCCAGTACTGGACCAGCGAGAGCGCGGTGGTCAGCAGCACGTACCAGACGGTGGCGACCATCAGCAGCGGCACCACCCGGCCGGTGCGGCCGTAGATCACCTGCACCTGGTAGAAGAGCTCGCCGATCGCCATCACGTAGACGATCGAGGTGCCCTTGAACAGCGAGATCACCTCGTTGGCGGCGTTCGGCAGGATGCCGCGCATGGCCTGCGGCAGCACGATCCGCCAGGCCTGCCGGAAGCGCGGGATGCCGAGCGCGGCAGCGGCTTCGAGCTGCCCGGCGTCCACCGCGAGCACCCCGCCGCGGATGATCTCGGCGGCGTACGCGGCCTGGTGCAGGGCCAGGCCGAGGACGGCCGCGCCGAGCGCGCCGAGCAGGTCCATGGTGCCGAAGGAGGCGAAGGTCGGGCCGAACGGGACGCCGATCCCGATCCGCTTGTACAGGTAGGCCAGGTTGAACCAGAACACCAGCTGCACGATCAGCGGGATCGAGCGGAACGCCCACACGTACGTCCAGGCGATGGTGCGCAGGATCGGGCTGCCGGACAGCCGCAGCGCGGCGATCACCGCGCCCAGCGCGAAGCCCAGGACGGTGCCGTAGGCGGTGAGTTGGAGGGTGGTGCCGACCGCGCGCAGGATGCTGTCGGAGAACACGAAGGCGCGGAAGGTCGGCCAGTCCCAGCCGGGGTTGACGGCCAGCCCGTGGACGAACTGGGCGGCCAGCACCAGGGCGGCCAGGCCGGCCGCCAGCCGCCACGGGCGGCGGTGCGGGACGATCGTCAACTCCGGCCCGTCGTCGGCGGGTTGTCGTAGCGGAAGGGTCTTCTCGGGGGTCACGGCGGTCATCGGGGGCTCCGTGGTCAGGGGTGCTCGGGCGGGTTGATCAGGGATTCGGTGATCGCCGAGTCGGCGGTGCCCCACTTGGCCAGGATCTTCCGGTAGCTGCCGTCCTTGATCAGCTCGTTGACGGCGGCCTGGAAGGCGGGGGTGAGCGGCGAGCCCTTCTTGAACGCGAAGCCGACGTCGAGGCGGTGGTACTCGCCCAGGAAGCGGGTCTTCGCGCCGGGCTGGTTCGCCTGGTAGCGCAGGCCGTTGATGGTGGACATCACCGCGTCCAGCCGGCCCTGCTGGAGGCCGGTGACCACGGCGCCGTTCTCGGAGAACACCTTGACCTCGTACGGCTTCCGGCCGGCCTGCGCGCAGACGTCCTTCTTGGCGTTCAGGGTGGCCTCGAAGGTGGTGCCGGCGCCGGTGCCGATGGTCAGG
Organism: Kitasatospora sp. NRRL B-11411; assembly: GCF_000721345.1. NCBI lineage: Bacteria > Bacillati > Actinomycetota > Actinomycetes > Kitasatosporales > Streptomycetaceae > Kitasatospora > Kitasatospora sp. NRRL B-11411. Next base: position 99,197 of record NZ_JOGH01000003.1, read on the forward strand.
CCGCACAGCTGGGCCAGGTCGGTGACGGTGGTCAGCGCGGTGTTGTCGGCGCGCACCGCGAAGCCCTGGCCGTCGTCGATGTAGGTGACGAAGTCGACGGTCTTCAACCGGGCCGTGGTGACGCCGAAGTTGCCGGTGCCGACGTCGTACTTGCCGCTGCCGAGCGCGGGCAGGATGGTCTCGAACGCGGCGTCCTCGCGCTGCACCTTCACCCCGAGCACCGCGGCGACGGCGTTGACCAGGTCGACGTCCAGCCCGGTGAGCTCCTTCTTGCCCTCCGGGTAGTACGCCCCGGGCGGGGTGCCGACCGCGCCGCCGAGCTTGATCGTGCCGGCGGCCCGCACCTCGGCGGGCAGCAGCGCGGCGGCCGCCTCGCTCTTGCGCACGTCCGACAGCACGTCCTGGCCGGGCTGGACGCCGACCGGCGCGGCCTTCGGGGCGGCCGCCGGGTCGGAGCCGCAGCCCGCCAGTGCCAGGGCGGCGACGGTGGCCAGCGCGAGGGCGGGGAGGTGGCGCTTCATCGGGTCGGTGCCTTTCCGGCCGCCGCGGCGGCCGTGCCAGTGGTGGGCAGGTGCTTCTCGAACGGGAGCGGCCGGAACTCCTCCGGGGCCGCGTCGGGGTCGAACAGGGGGGTGTAGCCGGCCGCCAGGTAGAGGCCCTTGGCCTCGGGCTGGCGCGGGCCGGTGGTCAGGAAGATCCGGCGGTAGCCGGCCTCCCGGGCGGCGGACTCCAGTTCGGCCAGCACCCGGCGGCCCAGGCCCTGGCGGCGGTGCGCGGCGGCGGTCCACATCCGCTTCACCTCGGCGGTGCGCGGGTCGCGGTGGCGGCGGTAGGCGCCGCCCGCCACTGGCACGCCGTCGCGCAGCAGCAGGAGCAGCAGCCCGTCGGGCGGGGTGAACTCCTCGGCGCCGTAGCGGGCCATCTCCTCGTGGCCGCCGGGCCCGTAGCGGGTGACGTACTCGTGGGTGAGCTCGCGGATCAGCGGTTCGGTGAGGGGGTCGCCGAGGACGGCCCGCTCGACGGTCAGGGCGCTCATGCGGCAGCGGCCCCGGCCTTGGTCGCGTCGGCCGCCTTGGCGGCGTCCCGCTTGGCGACCTCCTCGCGGACGATCGGGATGACGTGGCGGCCGAAGTCGATCGCGTCGCCGACGTGGTCGTAGCCGCGGGCGGAGAGGATGTCCACGCCGAGGTCGTAGTAGTCGAGCAGCGCCTGGGCGACCGTCTCGGGCGTGCCGACCAGGGCGTTGGAGTTGCCGGCGCCGCCGGTGGCGGCCGCGGTCGGGGTCCACAGCGCGCGGTCGTAGCGCTCGCCGGCCTCGGCGATCTCCACCAGCCGCTGCGAGCCGGCGTTCTCCGGCCCGGCGCCGCTGGTGAGCCGGCGGCGGACCAGGTCGTTCGCCTCCCGGCGGTCCTTGATCGCGGCGACCGTGCGGTGCGCCTTCTCCCAGGCGAGTTCCTCGGTGGGCGCGATGATCGGCCGGAAGGCGACCTGGATCCGCGGGGTGTCGGTGCGCCCGGCGGCCCGGGCGGCGGCCTTCACCAGCTCGATCTGCTCGGCGGTGCGGGCCAGCGGTTCGCCCCACAGCGCGTAGATGTCGGCCTCGGCGCCGCCGGCCGCGAACGCGGCGGGCGAGGAGCCGCCGAAGGAGACGTCCGGCCGGGGCTGCTGGACCGGGAAGACGTCCGAGACGAAGTCGTTGAAGCGGTAGAACTCGCCCTCGTGGTCGAAGGGTTCGCGGCTGGTCCAGGCCCGCTTGACGATGCCGATGTACTCGCGGGTGCGGTCGTAGCGGCGGTCCTTGGGCAGGAAGTCGCCCTCGCGCTGCTGCTCGTGGTCGTTGCCGCCGGTGATGAAGTGCACGGTGAGCCGGCCGTCGCTGATCCGGTCCAGGGTGGCGAAGGTCTTGGCGGCGAAGGTCGGGTACGAGACGTTCGGGCGGTGCGCGAGCAGGATCTGCAGCTTGTCGAGCTTGGCGGCGAGGTACGCGGCGGCGGCCGCGGGCTCGGGCGAGCCGGCGCCGTAGGCGAACAGCACCCGGTCCCAGCCGTGGTCCTCGTGGGCACGGGCCAGGCGCAGCGTGTAGTCGCGGTCGAAGGCGTGGGTGGTGCGGGCGGTGGTCTCCGAACCGTCGCCGGTGGCGGCGATTCCGAGGAACTCGACGGGCATGGCTGGCCTCTTCCGGTCGGGTGGGGCCGCGTCCGGGCAGGCCGGGGGACGCCCCGGCGGGCGGGTGCGGACGCGGGTGGGAAGAACGGGGGAAGGACGGGGAAAGCGGGCGTACGGCGCGTGACGGGGCGCCGGCTCAGGAGCGAGCGGGAACGCTAGGGGGGCGGCAGCGTACGCCTGGTGGTCCGTCCGGACGGACGGCGTCCCGGCCCGCGACAGGGCGACCGAGGGAGGGCTCCCGGAAGGGAGAAGGGCCGGTCAGGCGGCCCGCTGCCGGGTCAGCCGCGACACGCGGCGGACCACACCCGACCGAAGTCGATGTGGCCGCGCGTCACCAGGGCGGGCTGTCCGGCTGTCATGCCGAACAGTTGAACAGTGCCGCCGAGGGTCCGTCAACCTCTCCCCCGCGGACGAAACACCGACGTCACACCCGCGTCCTTGACAGGGCGCGCCCGTCCGCCCGTACGATCGCGGTGGAGCGAGTACTGCCCCGGGCCCGGCCGAACTGCCGCCGGTCCCAGCCGCGTTGAGGGACGCGGCGCGCATGGGTGACGGCATGCGGACACCGCCTGCCCGCCGCCCGAGGGAGCCGTCCATGGCCTCGCCCGCCGTCCCGTCCGCCCGCGCCCGGTCCACCGCGCCGCCGACCCCGCCCGGCCCCGCCTCCGCGCCCGCCGCACCCGCTGCGCCCTCCGTACCCGTGCCCGAAGCCGTTCCGGCCGGGCTGGCGATCGTGCCCCGCCGCCGCCCCGGGCGGTACGTCAGCGGCGGGCTGGCGCTGCTCGCCACGGCCCTGCTGGTGCGTTCGCTGGCCGGCAATCCGGCCTTCGAGTGGCCGGTGGTCGGCGCCTACCTGACCTCGGCGTCGATCCTGCGCGGCCTGCTGCTGACGCTGTGGCTGACCGGCGCGGTGACGGCCCTCGGCTTCGCCCTGGGCACCGTGCTGGCGGTGGCCAGGCTCTCCGGCAACCCGGTGCTGCAGAGCCTGAGTTGGGGCTTCGTGTGGATCTTCCGGGCCACTCCGCTGCTGGTCCAGCTGCTGTTCTGGTTCAACATCGGCGCGCTGTACCCGGAGCTGTCGCTGCGCCTGCCGTTCGGCGGCGAGCTGTTCGCGGTGCGGACCGTCGACCTGCTCGGCCCGGCGCTCACCGCGGTGATCGGGCTGACCCTGCACGAGGCCGCGTTCGCCGCCGAGGTGGTGCGCTCCGGCGTCCAGTCGGTCGACCAGGGCCAGTTGGAGGCGGCCGCCTCGCTGGGCCTGGGCCGCGGCCGGGTGCTGCGCCGGATCGTGCTGCCGCAGGCGATGCGGGCGATCCTGCCGCCGGCCGGGAACATGCTGATCGGCACCCTCAAGGGCACCTCGGTGATCAGCGTGCTGGCCGTCCACGACCTGCTGTTCTCCGCCCAGCTGGTCTACAACCAGACGTACCAGGTGATCCCGCTGCTGCTGGTGGCGACCCTCTGGTACGTGGCGGTGACCAGCGTGCTGTCGGTCGGCCAGTACTACCTGGAGCGGCACTTCGCCCGCGGCGCCACCCGCGCCGGGCTGCCGCCGACCCCGTGGCAGCGGGCCCGGGCGGCCGTCCGGCGCGCGGTCGGGCGGTGAGCGCGGTGCCCGTCCTGGTCGTGGTCGGGGCCGGTCCGCGGGGCACCGGCCTGCTGGAGCGGATCGCCGCCAACGCCCCCGAACTGCTCGGCCCCGGCGTGGAGTTGGACGTCCACCTGGTCGACCCGCACCCGCCCGGCGGGGGCCGGATCTGGCGGCGCGCGCAGTCCCCGCTGCTGCGGATGAACTCGATGGCCGAGGACGTCACCATGTTCACCGACGAGCGCACCACCATGGACGGCCCGGTCCGCCCCGGCCCCTCGCTCGCCGAGTGGGCCGCCGACCCGGCCGCCCACCCCCCGCACCTGCCGGTCGAGGACCCGGAGGTGGCCGCGGAGCTGCGCACCCTGGCCCCCACCGACTTCCCGACCCGGCGGGTCCAGTCCGCCTACCTGGACTGGACGCTGCGCCGGGCCGCCGCCGAACTCCCGGACAACGTACGGCTGTTCGTCCACCGGGACACCGCCCTGCGGATCACCGGCGACCCGGCCGGCCCGCAGCGCGTCCACCTCTCCGACACCGTGCTGCTCGCCGACCGGGTGGTGCTCGCCCTCGGCCACCTGGACTCCGCGCCCGGCCCCGACACCGCCGCCGCCCGCGCCTTCGCCGCCCGGCACGGCCGCGGCTACCTGCCGCCCGCGTTCACCGCCGACGCCGACCTGTCCGGCCTGGCCCCCGGCGAGCAGGTGATCGTCCGCGGCCTCGGCCTGGCCTTCGTCGACCTGGTCGCGCTGCTCACCGAGGGCCGCGGCGGCCGCTTCACCCCGCGCCCCGGCGGCGGCCTGCGCTACCACCCGTCCGGCCGCGAACCGGTGCTGCACGCGGGCTCCCGGCGCGGCGTCCCGTACCACGCCAAGACCGGCTACCGGCTCCAGGGCCCGCCCCCGCCGCTGCCCCGCTACTTCGGCCCCGACCTCGAACTCCCGGACGGGACCATCGAGTTCAAGCGCGACCTGTGGCCCGCCATGGCCAAGGAGATCGGCTTCGGCTACTACCACGAGCTGTTCCACGGCCACCCCGAACGCACCGCCCTGCCCTGGGCCGAGTTCCTCGCCGCCTACGACCGCCTCCCCTGGTACGGCCCCGAGCGCGCCGCCCTGGTCGCCGCCGCCGTCCCCGACCCCGAGGACCGGCTCGACCTGGAGCGCCTGGACCGCCCGCTGGCCGGCCTGCGGGTCGGCAGCCCCGCCGAGCTCCAGCAGCACCTGCGCGCCTACCTGCGCGCCGACCTGGCCCGCCGCTCCGACCTGCGGCACAGCGCCGACCTCGGCGCCTTCCACGCCCTGCTCTCGCTCTACGGCCAGCTCGTCCGCCTGCTGCCCGTCCACCCGCTCACCGCCCGCTCCACCGCCGCCGAACTCGACGGCTGGTGGCAGGGCTTCTTCTCCTTCTACGCCTCCGGCCCGCCCGGCTTCCGGCTGGAGCAGCTGCTGGCCCTCTCCGACGCCGGACTGCTGCACTTCCTCGGCCCCGACCTGCGGGTCGACCTCGACGAGCAGCACGGCACCTTCCGCGCCTCCTCCCCCGCCCTGCCCGGCCACCACGTCCACGGCACCGCCCTGGTCGACGCCTTCCTGCCCCGGCACGACCTCGGCCGCACCGGCGACCCGCTGCTGCGCCACCTGCTGCGCGAGGGCCGGATCGACGAGGAGGAGCTGACCGACCCGGACGGCCACCGCTACCGCTCCGGCCTGGTCCGCACCGACCCCGACGCCCGCCTGCTCGACCCCGCCCTCGGCGGCCGCCCGCACCCGCGCCGCACCGCCCTGGGCGCCCCCACCACCACCCGCGCCCCGGCCGCCTTCGCCCGCCCGCGCACCGACGCCCCGTCCTTCCGGCAGAACGACGCCGTCGCCCGCCGCCTGCTCACCGAACTCCAGAAGGAGGACTGAGGGCCCGGCCCGCGCCGCACCCGCACCGGATACGCTCCAAGCACCCGAGCCCTCCGGAGAACCGCCATGGCCAAGCAGCCCCCGCACCGCGACCCCGCCCAGGACGCCCCGCACGTCGGGCCCCCGGCCCACGCCGCCGCCGGGCTGCCCGCGATCGGGCACACCCTGCGGATGGCCGCCGAGCAGATGTCCCCGGGCCGGACACTGGCCACCCTGCGCCGGATCAACCAGCCCGGCGGCTTCGACTGCCCGGGCTGCGCCTGGCCCGAGCCGGACAAGCCGCACCTGGCCGAGTTCTGCGAGAACGGCGCCAAGGCCGTCGCCGAGGAGGCCACCGAGCGCCGGATCACCCCGGCCTTCTTCGCCGAGCACCCGGTCGCCGACCTCGCCGAGCGCTCCGGCTACTGGCTCGGCCAGCAGGGCCGGCTCACCACCCCGATGCTGCTGGACGAGGGCGCCACCCACTACGCGCCGATCGGCTGGGACGCCGCCTTCGCGCTGGTCGCCGAGGAGCTGGCCGCGCTCGGCTCCCCGGACGGGGCCGCGTTCTACACCTCCGGCCGGACCTCCAACGAGGCCGCCTTCGCGTACCAGCTGTTCGCCCGCCGGTTCGGCACCAACAACCTGCCGGACTGCTCCAACATGTGCCACGAGTCCTCGGGTTCGGCGCTCACCGAGACGCTCGGCGTCGGCAAGGGCAGCGTCTCGCTCAAGGACCTGTACCAGGCCGACCTGATCATCGTGGCGGGCCAGAACCCGGGCACCAACCACCCCCGGATGCTCTCCGCCCTGGAGCGCGCCAAGCGGGCCGGCGCGAAGATCGTCAGCGTCAACCCGCTGCCCGAGGCCGGGCTGGAGCGGTTCAAGAACCCGCAGACCCCGCGCGGCCTGGTCGGCGGCGGCACGAAGCTCACCGACCTGTTCCTGCAGATCCGGCTCGGCGGCGACCTGGCCCTGTTCCGCGCCCTCAACCACCTGCTGCTCACCACCCCCGGCGCCGTCGACGAGGCGTTCGTCGCCGAACACTGCGCCGGCTACGACGAGTTCGCCGCCGAGGCCGCCGAGCTGGACCGGGCGGCCGTGCTGCGCGCCACCGGCCTGCCCTGGGCGCAGATCGAGGAGCTGCACCGCCTGGTGCTCGGCTCGCAGAAGGTCATCGTCTGCTGGGCGATGGGCCTCACCCAGCACAAGCACTCCGTCCCCACCATCCGCGAGGTGGTCAACTTCCTGCTGCTGCGCGGCAACGTGGGCCGCCCGGGCGCCGGGGTCTGCCCCGTCCGCGGGCACAGCAACGTGCAGGGCGACCGCACCATGGGCATCTTCGAACGCCCCTCCACCGCCTTCCTGGACGCCCTGGGCAAGGAGTTCGCCTTCGAGCCGCCGCGCGCGCACGGCCACGACACCGTGGACACCATCCGGGCGATGCGCGACGGCCGGGTGAAGGTGTTCTTCGCGATGGGCGGCAACTTCGTCTCGGCGAGCCCCGACACCGACGCCACCGAGGCCGCGATGCGCAACTGCCGCCTCACCGTGCACGTCTCCACCAAGCTCAACCGCTCGCACCTGGTCACCGGCGCCCGCGCGCTGATCCTGCCCACCCTGGGCCGCACCGACCGCGACCTGACCGCCGCCGGGCAGCAGTTCGTCAGCGTCGAGGACTCCATGGGCATGGTGCACTCCTCCCGCGGCGGCCTGCGCCCGCCCGCGCCCGGCCTGCTCTCCGAGGTCGCCATCGTCACCCGCCTCGCCCGCGCCGTCCTCGGCCCCCAGGACCCCACTCCCTGGGAGGAGTTCGCCCTCGACTACGACCGGATCCGCGAGCGGATCGCCCGGGTCGTGCCCGGCTTCGACGACTACAACGCCAGGGTCCGCCGCCCCGGCGGCTTCGCCCTCCCGCACGCCCCGCGCGACAGCCGCACCTTCCCCACCGCCACCGGGAAGGCCAACTTCACCGTCAACCCGCTGACCGCCCCCGAGGTCCCCGCGGGCCGCCTGCTGCTCCAGACGCTCCGCTCGCACGACCAGTACAACACCACCGTCTACGGCCTGGACGACCGCTACCGCGGCATCACCGGCGGCCGCCGGGTGGTGCTGGTCAACCCCGCCGACGCCGCCGAACTCGGCCTCGCCGACGGGCAGTTCGTCGACCTGGTCGGCGAGTGGAGCGACGGCGCCGAACGCCGCGCCCCGCACTTCCGGGTCGTCCACTACCCCGTCGCCCGCGGCGGCGCCGCCGCCTACTACCCCGAGACCAACGTCCTGGTCCCGCTGGACTCCACGGCCGACATCAGCAACACCCCGACCTCCAAGTCGGTCCTGGTCCGGCTGGAACCGGCCGGCTGACCGCGGGCCCGGCGGGCGGACGGCGGAGACGGCGAGGGGCCGGCGTCGCAGCTGCGCCGCCGGCCCCTCCCGTCCGTCCTCAGCCCGCCGACCGGCTCCCCGAGGGCGTCACCGAATCGGCCGCGCTCGGCGAGCCCCCGGTGCCGGACGCCGTGACGCTGCTCGGCGTCGTACCGGCACCGGGCGTCCCCGTGCCGCTCGGCGTGCCCGTCCCGGTGCCGCTGGGCGGGGCGGAGGCGGAGCCCGAACCGCTGGGCGTGGCCGAACCGCTCGGCGATCCCGAACCGCTGGGCGAGCCCGACCCGGAGGGATCCGTCGGCGTCCCGGTCGGCGTCCCGGGCGCGGTCGGGGTCGGCGTCGGGGTCGGCGTCGCGGGCGGGGTCGGCAGCGTCGAGGGCTTGGCGGGCTGGATCTTCACTGCGCCCAGCGGCACGTCCGGCACCTTCCACTCGCCGCCCGCGACGTCCGGCGCGTCGTCCCCGTCCGGCCGGACCGCGCCCAGGATCGGCATCGCGCCCATCTGCGAGACCTTCACCACGTCGCCGGTGTGCGGGGCCTGCACGATCAGGCCGCCGCCGATGTACATCCCGATGTGGGTGGCGCCGCCGAAGTAGACGATCAGGTCACCGGGCCGGACCTGGTTCAGCGGGACGTGCTTGAGCTGCGCCCACTGCTCCTGGCTGGTGCGCGGGATGGCCTGCCCGGCGTGCAGCCAGGCCTGCGAGGTGAGGCCGGAGCAGTCGAACACGTCCGGCCCGGCGCCGCCCCACACGTAGTCCTTGCCGAGCTGCTGCAGCGCCCAGGCGACCGCCTTGCGGCCCATCGCCGACGGCGTCCGCTCGCCCTTGCCGATCGCCCCGGAGGCCAGGAAGGCCAGCTGGGCCTCGTTCGCCTCCTGCTTCTCCAGCTCGGCCAGCTCGTCGCGCTGGGCGCCGGTGAGCGAGCCGACCAGCTGCTCGACCTCGGCCAGCTTCTGCGCGACGTCGTTCTTCGCCTTCTCCTGCTCGGCGGCCAGCGCCTGCGACTGGGCGACGGCCTGCTCGGCGGCGGTCCGCAGCGCGGCCAGGGTGTCCCGGTCCGACTTGAGCCGGTCCAGGAAGTCCTTCTGCGAGCGCCCGGCGGAGTTCAGCAGTTCGGCGATGACCACGGCCTCGTACGGGTTCTCGGCCATCAGCAGCTCGGCGTACCCGGAGACCTGGTTGTTGCGGTACTGCGCGGCGGCGAGCTGCGAGGCCAGGTCGCTGCCGGCGTCGACGGCCTCCTGCTGCCGGGCGGCCCGGTTCTTCAGGTCCTCGACGGTGGTCTGCTGCTCGGTGAGCTTGGCGACGGTGCCGTTGTACTGCTCGGTGGCGGTCTCGGCCTGCTGGTACAGGGCGTGCAGCTGGTCGAGCAGCGGCCCGAGGGTGCGCTTGGCGTCGGCCAGCGGGTCGGACCCGGCGGAGACCTTCGGCGCACCGCCCGGTTCGGGTATCGCGTACGCCGCGGAACCGAAGAACGGCAGGGTGAGCGCGGCGGCGGCGAGGACCGCCCCGCAGCGCAGCGCGGCGCGCACCCAAGGCCGCAGTCCCGTCGATTCGGTCCGCTGCCCAGCCCCCATCGGCCGGCCCTCCCCTGGTTGTCCGTCGGCGATCGGACCGATCCTGCCACGTGGAGGGCGGTTCGGGGCAGGCCCTTTCCGGACCGCCGGGTGAATTCTCATCCGGTCCGGGGTGTGAGAACGGTCTCACCGCAGGGCCCTGACCTCCATGGGAATCCGACAGTCCGGCAACTCCCGGGCCACTAACGGAACCCCGACTCCGCACCCAGTTAACCTCCCGTTCACCGAGGCTTCCTACCTTCACCGAGGACAGCAACGTCAGTCCGACCACTACGACGATTGTTTGGGTATGGAACACATCACGTTCCTGGTGGCCGTTGTGATCATCACGGCGCTCGCCTTCGACTTCACCAACGGCTTCCACGACACCGCCAACGCGATGGCCACCTCCATCGCCACCGGCGCGCTCAAGCCCAAGGTCGCCGTCGCCATCGCGGCGGTGCTGAACTTCGCCGGTGCCTTCCTCTCCGTGAAGGTCGCCACCACCATCTCGGGCGGCCTCGTCAACGAGAAGGCCGGACTGCAGCCCTCGATCATCTTCGCCGCCCTGGTCGGCGCGATCCTGTGGAACCTGCTGACCTGGCTCAAGGGCCTGCCCTCGTCCTCCTCGCACGCCCTGTACGGCGGCCTGATCGGCGCCACCGTGGTCGGGGTCGGCCTGCACGGCGTGAACTTCTCCACCGTGATCTCCAAGATCCTGATCCCGGCGGTCGCCTCCCCGATCATCGCGGGCCTGGCCTCCTGGGGTGCCACCAAGCTGGCCTACCTGATCACCCGGGGCGCGCCGAAGGAGGGCACCGAGAAGGGCTTCCGCCGGGGGCAGGTCTTCTCGTCCTCGCTGATCTCGCTCGCGCACGGCACCAACGACGCGCAGAAGACCATGGGCATCATCACGCTGACCCTGATCTCGACCGGCGCCCTGCACAAGGGCGACAACCCGCCGGTCTGGGTGATCGTCAGCGCCGGTCTGGCCATCGCGCTCGGCACCTACATGGGCGGCTGGCGGATCATCCGCTCGATGGGCTCCGGCCTGGCCGACATCCGGCCGCCGCAGGGCTTCGCCTCGGAGACCGCGGCCGCGACGGTGATCCTGACCTCCTCGCACATGGGCTACGGCCTGTCCACCACCCAGGTCTGCTCCGGCGGCATCATGGGCGCGGGCCTGGGCGGCCCGTCCGGCAAGCTGCGCTGGGGCATGGTCCGCCGGATGGCCTACACCTGGGGCCTGACCCTGCCGGCCGCCGCCGTGGTCTCCGGCGTGGCCGCGCTGGTCGCCGACCGCGGCAACTGGGGCGTGGCCCTGGTGGGCCTGGCGCTGGTGGTGGGTGCCGGTTCGATGTGGCTGGTCTCGCGCCGCCAGCCGGTGCACGCGGACAACGTCAACGAGGTGGACGCGACCCCCGCGGCCGTCGAACTGCCCACCGCCGCCGCCCCGGCCACCCTCGCGGCCTGAGAGGAACCCCCGCCATGAACATCAAGTGGGCCGCACTGGCCGAGACCGCGGGCGTCAGCCTGCTCGTCACCGTCGCCGTGGTCGCCGTCTTCGCGCTCGGCAACCTCGCACTGTCCCGCCGGGAGGCCGCCGTCGCGGCGGGCACCGGCAGGGGCGTCCCGGCCCTGGTCGCCGCGGGCGTCTGCTTCGCGGCCTGCACGGCCGTGGTGCTGTACGGCATCTCACTGATCGCCGCCAAGTAACGCGCCGCGCACGACGAAGGGCCCCCGCCACGCCGGCGGGGGCCCTTCTCGCATGTCGTCGCGGTCCGCGGACCGGTCGGGGTCAGTCGGCGACCAGCTCCGCCTGCTTGGCCCCGGCGGGGGCGGTCGGCCGCTCCTCGTTGGAGGTGCGCAGCGGCACCTCGCGGATGAACAGCACCAGCAGGAAGCCGACCACCGCGAACGGCGCGGCGATCAGGAACACCGTGCCGACGCCGTGCCCGTACGCGTCGGTGATCAGCGGGACGATCTGCGCGGGCAGCTTCTTGAGGTCCGGGATGCCGTCGCCGCTTGCCCCGGCGGCGGGGATCCCGGCCTTGGCGAAGTTCTCCGCCGCGTAGCTGGCCACCTTGTGGCCGAGCAGCGCGCCGAGCGCGGAGACGCCCATCGCGCCGCCCATGGTGCGGAAGAAGGTGACCACCGAGCTGGCCGCGCCGAGCTCGTTGCGCGGCACCGTGTTCTGCACCGCGAGCACCAGGTTCTGGCTGGTCAGGCCGAGGCCGATGCCGGCCAGCAGCATGTAGAGGGCGAGCAGCGGGTACGCGGTGTCGGCCCGGGCGGTGCCCATCAGGCCGAGGCCGGCGGCGAGCAGCACGGTGCCGGCGACCAGGAAGCCCTTCCACTTGCCGTACTTGGTGATCAGCTTGCCGGCCACGGTGGAGGAGACCGCCAGACCGAGGATCATCGGCAGGGTGAGCAGGCCGGCCTGGGTGGGCGACTTCTCCTTGGCGAGCTGGAAGTACTGGCCGAGGAAGGTGGTGGTGCCGTACATCCCGACGCCGACGAAGGCGCTGGCCAGCGCGGCGAGCGCGACGGTGCGGTGGCGGAACAGGTCGAGCGGGATCAGCGGTTCGGCGGCGCGCTTCTCGACCGCGACGAACAGGCCGGCCAGCGCCAGGCCGCCGAGCACCATGACGGCGGTCTGCCAGGAGACCCAGTCGTAGTTCTTGCCGGCCAGCGAGATCCAGATCATCAGCAGGCTGACGGCGGCGGTGATCAGCGTCGCGCCCAGGTAGTCGATCTTCGGCTTGCGGGCGGCGGCCTCGGGGAGCTTGAGGGTGCGCTGCAGCACCAGGATGGCGACCAGCGCGAACGGGACGCCGACGTAGAAGCACCAGCGCCAGCCGAGCCAGGAGGTGTCCACGATGACGCCGCCGATCAGCGGGCCGCCGATGGTGGCGAGTGCGAAGACCGCGCCGAAGTAGCCGCTGTAGCGGCCGCGTTCGCGCGGCGGGACCATCGCGGCCAGGCAGATCTGGCCGAGCGCGATCACGCCGCCGGCGCCGATGCCCTGGAGCACCCGGCAGAAGATCAGCATGCCGATGCTCTGCGACAGGCCGGCCAGCGCCGAGGAGAGCACGTAGATCACCATGGCGATCTGGACCAGCAGCTTCTTGCTGACCAGGTCGGAGAGCTTGCCCCAGAGCGGGGTGGCGGCGGTGATCGACAGCAGGGCGGCGGTGACCACCCAGGTGTACGCGGACTCGCCGCCGTGCAGGTCGGTGAGGATCCGCGGGAGCGCGTTGGAGACGACCGTGGAGGAGAGCACGGCCACGAACAGGCCGAGCAGCAGGCCCGAGAGGGCTTCGAGGACTTGGCGGTGGGACATCTGGACCTGCGGTGGTGCCTTGAGGGTCGTCGACATGCGCTTCCTTCGACTAAAAATTCGTTGCCTCAAGCAACTATACGCGGATAGTTGACTGAGGCAACTTTCTTCAAGTCCAAGTAAAGGCGCGCCCGGTCGAGGAGCGCTCGGGATCCGCTGCCGCCGGGCCAGACGCCCCGGTCAGACCCCCTCGGTCAGCTCGTTGAACCGCTCCAGCAGCCGGGCGAACTGCTCCAGCTCGGTCGGCTCCCACCCGGCCAGCGAGGCCCGGAACCGGTCCATCCGCTGCTCCCGGGCCGCCGCGAACCGCCGCTCGCCCTCCTCGGTCAGCGACACCAGCGAGGCCCGCCGGTCCAGCGGGTCGGTCTCCCGCCGCAGCAGCCCCAGCTCCTCGATCGCCCGGATCTGCCGGCTCACGGTGGCCTTGCCCACCCCGAAGTGCAGCCCGACGTCGGTCACCCGGGCCCGCCCGGACTCCCGGATGAACCCGAGCAGCACGTACGCCCCGGCCTCCAGCTCGGGGTGCACCAGCCGGGAGATCTCGGCGGCCCGCGCCCGGCTGCGCCGGAACAGGGTCGCCACCTCGCGCTCGACCGCGAGGAACGCCAGTTCGGCGGGGCTCCGCCGGTCCGAGGGGTCACTCATGGCGCTCAGTATCGCGCAGCTCGCGCCTCCCCCGGCACGCAACTGTTTCATGATATGAAGTATCCGTTTTGCCTCTTTTGAACCACTCGCCCCCTCTACCCCAAGGAGACGCCCCGCCATGGCCCACACGGCAGAGCCGGCCAAGGGATTCCTCGGCGAACTCCGGGACGCGGTCACCCCGCGCGCGTTCTTCCTGGTCGTCGCCGTCCTGCTGCTCCAGCTCGGCTTCATCACCTCCTACGTGGGCGCCCTGCACCACCCGACGCCGCACGAGCTGTCCATCGCGGTGGTCGCCCCGCCCGAGGTCGCGCCCAAGCTGGTCGGCGCGCTGGAGTCCGTCCCGGACGACGCGGTGCGCGCCTCCGTCCTGCCGGACGGGGACACCGCGCGGGCCCGGATCAAGGACCAGAAGATCTACGCGGCCTGGGTGGTCGACCCGACCGGCACCGAGGACGCGCTGCTGGTCGCCGAGGCCCGCGGCCCGGCCGCCTCCACCGCCGCGGAGGGCATCGTGACGAAGCTGGCCGCGAGCCAGGGCCGCACCGTCGTGGTGGACGACACCGTCCCGCTGGCCAAGGGCGACGCCGAGGGGCTGTCCGCCTTCTACCTGGTGGTCGGCTGGTGCGTGGGCGGCTACCTGGTCGCCTCGATCCTCGGGATCAGCGCCGGCTCCCGCCCGGCCAACACCGCCCGGGCGGTGCTGCGGCTGGGCACCCTGGCGCTGTACTCGGTCGCGGCGGGCCTGGGCGGCGCGCTGATCATCGGCCCGATCCTGCACGCGCTGCCCGGCTCGATCGCCGCGCTCACCGGCCTGGGCACCCTGGTGGTGTTCTCGGTCGGCGCCGTCACCATGGCCCTGGAGTGCCTGTTCGACGTGGTCGGCATCGGGCTGGCGGTGCTGCTCTTCGTGGTGCTGGGCAACCCCAGTGCGGGCGGCGTCTTCCCGCCGCCGCTGCTGCCCGCGTTCTGGCGGGCGATCGGCGAGTGGATCCCGAACGGGGCCGGCACCTCCGCGGCCCGCTCGATCGCCTACCTGGACTCCACCAACCTCACCGTGCCGTTCCTGGTGCTGGCGCTCTGGGCGGTGCTCGGCATCGCGGTGACCTTCCTGGCGGTGGCCCGCCGCCCGCAGTTCGGCCGCCCCATCCCGCCCGAGGGCTGATCCGTCCCGCCCGAGGACTGATCCGTCCCGGCCGGGGACCGGCCCGGCCCAGGCGGGGTCAGACCCGCTCGGGCGCCCGCCCCGGCTGCTGGTGGCCGGCCGCCCGCTCGGACAGCTCGGTGAACACGAAGCGGTTCATCGCCCAGAACCGGAACGCCATCGCCAGCAGGGTGCCGATGATCATCCCGCTGAAGAAGTCGGCGAGCTCCTGGGTGAAGTGGCTCACGTCCGGCGTCCGGAAGTCGAACAGGTACCGGGACGCCACCAGCGG
Organism: Kitasatospora sp. NRRL B-11411; assembly: GCF_000721345.1. Lineage (NCBI taxonomy): Bacteria > Bacillati > Actinomycetota > Actinomycetes > Kitasatosporales > Streptomycetaceae > Kitasatospora > Kitasatospora sp. NRRL B-11411. The sequence continues at coordinate 114,198 of NZ_JOGH01000003.1, forward strand.
GAGGTCGTTCACCCCCACCGCCAGCGCGCTGACCACGAAGAACCCGGCCGCCTCCCGCTTGCGCCCGGCCGCGCGGAACGACCACTGCCGGTTCAGCACGTACGAGATCACCGTGGTCACCACGGTGGCGATGGTGAGCGCCAGCACCGGCTTGCTGTCCAGCACGGTGGTCTTCAGCCCGAAGTTGATCAGCATGGTCAGGACGAAGCAGGTCCCTCCGACCACGAGGAACTTCACCAGCTTGCGGTGCTTCACCAGGACCGGACGGAGGCGCTGGGGCACCAGGGCCAGCGCGCGCTGCGTAGGGGACGGCATGCGGGAAGTGTCCCATCGGCGCGGAACGGAGACCAGCAGGGGCCTGCCTCCGAACCCCCGTCGTCGGCCGGAGGCCGGCCTCGCGGCGTCTGGCGCGTGCTCTCGGCGTGCCGGCCGGAAGCCCTTGTACTGGGTGTACTCGGGTTTTCGGCCGGTGCGGCGAGCGGGCCCCTCCTGCCCGATGGCGGGCAAGGAGGGCGCGTGCCAGGCGTCGTGGGGCAGGCGGGGGTTCGGAGGCAGGCCCCCGGCCCCGTGGAACGTGTCCACGGGGCCCCTGCTCCGGGCGTCAGGCCGCCGCCACCAGCACCTCGGCCGGCTCCAGGGCCAGCCGCAGCACCTCGCGGACGTCCGACACCGGGTGGACCGTCAGGCGCTCCAGCACCTCGGCGGGGACGTCGTCCAGGTCCGCCTCGTTGCGCTTGGGGATGATCACCGTGGTGACCCCGGAGCGGTCCGCGGCCAGCAGCTTCTGCTTGACGCCGCCGATCGGCAGCACCCGCCCGGTCAGCGACACCTCGCCGGTCATCGCCACGTCGGTGCGCACCTTGCGGCCGGACAGCAGCGAGGCCAGCGCCGTGGTCATGGTGATGCCCGCGCTCGGGCCGTCCTTCGGCACCGCCCCGGCCGGCACGTGCAGGTGGATGCCCCGCTCGCGCAGCCCGGTCACCGGCAGCTCCAACTCGGCGCCGCGCGAGCGCAGGTAGGAGAGCGCGATGTGCGCGGACTCCTTCATCACGTCGCCCAGCTGGCCGGTCAGGACCAGCCCGGTCGCTCCGGTCTCGGCGTCCGCCAGCGAGGCCTCGATGTAGAGGACGTCGCCGCCGGCCCCGGTGACCGCCAGCCCGGTGGCCACGCCCGGCACCGCGGTGCGCCGCTCGGCCGGTTCCTGCGCCGCCTCCGGCACGTGGTGCGGCCGGCCCAGCAGGGCCCGCAGGTCGTCCGCGCCGACCGCGGCGGGCAGCTCGCGCTCGCCCAGCTCGGTCTGCGCGGCGACCTTGCGCAGGATCCGCGCGATCGACCGCTCCAGGTTCCGGACGCCCGCCTCCCGGGTGTACTCGGCGGCCAGCTTGCGCAGCGCCGCCTCGTCCACCGTCAGCTCGTCCCCGCCGAGGCCGGCCTTGGCCAGCTGGCGCGGCAGCAGGTGGTCGCGGGCGATGGCGACCTTCTCGTCCTCGGTGTAGCCGTCGAGCCGGACCAGGTCCATCCGGTCCAGCAGCGGCTCCGGGATGGCCTCCAGCACGTTCGCCGTGGCCAGGAACACCACGTCGGAGAGGTCGAGTTCGACCTCCAGGTAGTGGTCCCGGAAGGTGTGGTTCTGCGCCGGGTCGAGGACCTCCAGCAGGGCCGCCGCCGGGTCGCCCCGGTAGTCCGAACCGACCTTGTCGATCTCGTCCAGCAGCACCACCGGGTTCATCGTCCCGGCCTCCTTGACCGCCCGGACGATCCGGCCGGGGATCGAGCCCACGTACGTCCTGCGGTGGCCGCGGATCTCCGCCTCGTCCCGCACGCCGCCGAGCGCGACCCGGACGAACGAGCGGCCCATCGCCTTGGCCACGCTCTCACCCAGCGAGGTCTTGCCGACCCCGGGCGGCCCGACCAGCGCCAGCACCGCGCCTCCCCGGCGCCCGCCGATCTGGCCGAGGCCCTGGTCGGCCCGGCGCTTGCGCACCGCCAGGTACTCGACGATCCGGTCCTTCACGTCCGCCAGCCCGGTGTGGTCCGCGTCCAGCACGGCGCGGGCCCCGGCGATGTCGTACGCGTCCTCCGAGCGCTCGTTCCACGGCAGTTCGAGGACGGTGTCCAGCCAGGTGCGGATCCACGAGCCCTCGGGCGACTGGTCGCTGGCGCGCTCCAGCTTGTCGACCTCCTTGAGCGCCGCCTCGCGCACCTTCTCGGGCAGCGCGGCCGCCTCGACCCGGGCCCGGTAGTCGTCCTCCTCGGAGTCGCTCTCGCCGTTCAGCTCGGCCAGCTCCTTGCGCACCGCCTCCAGCTGGCGGCGCAGCAGGAACTCCTTCTGCTGCTTGGCCACGCCCTCCTCGACGTCCTTGCGGATGGTGTCGTTGACCTCCTCCTCCGCGAGGTGCTCGCGCAGCAGGCTCAGCGCGTACTCCAGCCGGGCCGGGCGGTCCGCCTCCAGCAGCACCTTCAGCTTCTGCTCGGCGGTCGCGAACGGCGCGTACCCGATGTTGTCGGCCAGCTCGCCGACGTCCTCGATCGCGGCCACCCGGTCGACGATCTGCCAGGCCCCGCGACGGCGCAGCCACTGCGTCGACAGCGCCTTGTACTCCTTGACCAGCTCGGCCGCCCGCCCCGCCACCGGCAGCCCCTGGTCCGACTCCTTGAACGGCGTGGTCTCCACCCACAGCGCGGCCCCGGGCCCGGTCGTCCCGGCCCCGATCCGCACCCGCCGCACCGCCCGCACCAGCGCCGCCGGATCCCCGTCCGCCAGCCGCCCCACCTGCTCGACCGTCGCCAGCGCCCCCACCGCCGCGTACGACCCGTCCAGCCGCGGCACCAGCAGCACCTGCGGCTTCCCCCCTCCGCTCCCGGCCCGCGCCGCCTCCACGGCGGCCCGCACCTCGGGATTCGAAAGCTCCAGCGGAACCACCATGCCAGGGAGCACCACCTCGTCGTCGAGCGGCAGCACCGGCAGAGTGAGCGGAGCGGACATCGATGCCATGATCTCTCCCCAGTCAGTGAACTTGAGCTGACCTGACTAAGGTCTGGCGCCCCCCGATTGTTCCCCACCCCGCGTTCACCCCCAGTGAACACACCCCGGCACAGCGGAAACCCCGCGTCGGCGGAAGGCGGGGAACCGCACGGAGCCGAGAAAAGAGGGGCCCGGAAGACTGCGGAACAGCACGGGCAGCGCGCGAAGCCGGCCGGCCCGAGGAATCCCGGCACAGCGAAAACCCCGCGCCCCGTCAGGGGCGCGGGGAACTGCGCGGGGCGGCAGGCGCGGGCCGGAAAGGTCGTGGCACGGGCGGCCCGCCCGCGTGCCGGTGCGACTGCGCGGTCACCCTTCCGCCGGGGCCGCCTTCGGCCCGCCCGCGCGCCGGTGCGACTGCGCGGTCACCCTTCCGCCGGGGCCGCCTTCGGCCGGCCCTGCGCGCCCCACACCGGCACCGGTCGCGCCGTCCGCGCCCGCCGCGTCCGCCACGGGCCGCGGGGCCCGCGCCCGCGCAGGAGCGGCCAGAGCGCGACGCCCACCCCCAGCGCGGCGGGGTGGCCGACCGAGGTGATCAGGTCGGGGTCGGTCAGCAGCTGGTGTCCGATCAGCGCGAGCCCGGCGCCGAGCGCGACCTTCCGCCCGGTCGGGCCGAGCAGTCCGGCGAGCGCGCCGAGCGAGGTGAGGACGCCGTAGGAGACGCCGATGTCCATCGCGTCGAGCAGCTCGGTCTCGGCTCCGCCGGCCGCCACCGCGGCCACCACGACGGCCTGCGAGAGCAGGGTCGCGGCGATGTGGCCGGCGCCGAAGACGCCGAGGGCACGAAGGCCGCCGATGCGTCGTTCCAAGGGTGCGACGGTGAGGGCGAAGGCCCAGAAGTAGGGCATCCAGACCGGTCCGGCGACCCACAGGCCGCTGCCGACCAGGGAGAGCGCGGGGTGGACGAGCAGGTTGTGCGCGTCGGTGGAGGAGAGCGACTGGAGCCGGTGCACGGTGTCCTGGTCGCCGAAGCGCGCGTAGAGGGTGGTGCCGAGCAGCAGGGCGAGGTAACCGAGGGCGAACGGGTTGGCCCGCGGCGTGGGCACGGCCCGGAGTCCGGGCCGGATCAGTCGTCGGCGCAGTTCCGCGCTGGTCATGGTGCCTCCAGGACGCTTCGTCGTGCCCACGATACGGGTGACGGGTGAGAGGTGTCTGAGGAACTTCTGTGAAGACCTCTGCCCGGGCACGTGCCGCTCGCACACGTACCGTTACAGCTCGCAAGTGCTGCGGGTAAGGTATCGGCCCGTGCCCGTCCGAGCGGGGACCTGCCAAACCTGCCCCGACCGCGGGCGGGGGCACTCAGCGCCGGAACGGCGCGACGGAAACAAGACGACTACGAGCGGAAGCCCGCCGTCCCCCCGGACGGCCGGCCCGCGAGCCCTGGGGGCGGTGGCGTGACCGTGACAGAGATTCAGCAAGAGCCGATCAGCAGTGGACCGGTGGGCACCCAGCGACGGGTGCTCGTCGTGGAGGACGAGCCGACCATCGCGGAGTCGATCGCGGCGCGGCTGGGAGCCGAGGGCTTCAAGGTGGCGGTGGCCCACGACGGGCCGGGCGCGGTGGACGGGTTCCACACCTGGCAGCCGGACCTGGTGGTGCTGGACATCATGCTGCCGGGCTTCGACGGCCTGGAGGTGTGCCGCCGGATCCAGGCGCAGCGCCCGGTGCCGGTGCTGATGCTGACCGCGCGGGACGACGAGACGGACCTGCTGGTGGGCCTGGGCGTCGGTGCGGACGACTACATGACCAAGCCGTTCTCGATGCGCGAGCTGGCGGCCCGGGTGAACGTGCTGCTGCGCCGGGTGGAGCGGGCCCAGCAGGCGGCCCGGACGCCCGCGCTGGGGTCCCTGCGGTTCGGCGAGCTGGAGATCGACCACGTGCAGCGCCGGGTCCGGCTGGGCAGCGGCGACGTGCACCTGACGCCGACCGAGTTCGACCTGCTGGCCTGCCTGGCCGCGCAGCCGCGCGCGGTGCTGACCCGCGAGCAGCTGCTGGCCGAGGTGTGGGACTGGACCGACGCGTCCGGCACCCGCACGGTGGACAGCCACGTGAAGGCGCTGCGCCGGAAGATCGGCGCGAGCTGGATCCGCACGGTGCACGGCGTGGGGTACGCGCTGGAGGCCCCGCTGTCCTGACCGGACGCCGCCGGTCCGGGCCCGCGGGCCCGTCCGCGGCGCGTCCGGCCCCCTCACCGAGGACAAGTCGCAGGGACACCATGACCTTTCCGCAGCAACGCAACGGGGAAGCCGAGCCGGCTCCCCCCCGGCCCCGGCCCTCGCTCGCGGCGCGCGCCGCGCACCGGGTGTGGACGGACATCCGCCCGTTCGACCCGGTCCGCTCGATCAAGGGCAAGTTGGCGGTGCTGGTGGTCGTCTCGGTGGTGCTGGCCACCGGGATGGTGGTGGTGGCGATCCGGTCGGAGACCCAGATCCGGATCATCATGATCTTCTCGCTGATCGCCTCGCTGCTGTTCATGCAGTTCCTGGCGAACGGGCTGACGGCGCCGCTGCGCGACATGACGGCGGCGGCGCGGTCGATGGCGGAGGGCGACTACAGCGCCCGGGTCGAGGTGTCCTCGCGGGACGAGATCGGCGAGCTGGCCGACACCTTCAACCGGATGGCGGGCGACCTGGAGGCCGCCGACCGGCACCGCCGCGAGCTGATCGCCAACGTCTCGCACGAGCTGCGCACGCCGATCGCGGCGCTGCGCGGCCTGCTGGAGAACGTGGTGGACGGCGTGGTGAAGCCCGACCCGAAGAACCTGGGCACCGCGCTGGAGCAGACCGAGCGGCTGGGCCGGCTGGTGACCCACCTGCTGGACCTGTCGAAGCTGGACGACGGCGTGGTCCCGCTGGACTCCCGCCCGTTCCCGGTCCGCCCGTTCCTGGACGGGGTGCTGCGCGGGGTGACGGTGGACGGGGCGACGGCGGGCGGCGCGTACGCCCGGCGCGGGGACGTCCGGCTGGAGGTGGAGGTGGAGCCGGCCGGGCTGTCCGCGGTGGCGGACGAGGAGCGGCTGCACCAGGTGGTGGCCAACCTGGTGGACAACGCCTGCAAGCACTCGCCGGCCGGCGGCACCGTGACGGTGCGGGCCCGGGCGGCCGAGGGCGGCGGGCTGCTGCTGGAGGTGGAGGACCAGGGTCCGGGCATCCCGGCGGCGGACCGCGAGCGGGTCTTCGAGCGGTTCGGCCGGAGCGGTTCGCCGACCGCGCTGGGGCCGGGCAGCGACGGCGGGACGGGCCTCGGGCTGGCGATCGCGCGCTGGGCGGTGGACCTGCACGGCGGCCGGATCCGGGTGGCGGAGGCGGCCGCGGGCTGCCGGATCGAGGTCACCCTGCCGGGTGAGACGCCGGCGCCGGTCTGAGACTGTGGCGGAATCGGTACAAACCGGGGACGGGCTGCTCGGCACCGGCCCCCGCTCCGGACCGCCAACTGGTCCAGACCACTACTTCGTCCGATTTTCTGCCAGTATGACCACGACCGATCAGGGGCCCTTTTCCCTGATTTCCGGCATCCCTAACGCTCGGATCCGGCCAAAAACCCGCTCGGCGGTGTGATCTGGGTGACGCCTGACCACCGGGGACTGCGCGATCACTGGTCGGAGGCGTAGCCTTAATCCCCGCTGTCCACCATCCCAAAAGGAAGCGGAAGAGGGCGGTTGCCCCGTGTCGCCACACCAAGAAACCCCCAGCTCGGCAAGCTCCACTGGCTTCGGCCCCAATGAGTGGCTCGTCGACGAGATCTACCAGCAGTACCTCCAGGACCCGGCCTCGGTCGACCGTGCCTGGTGGGACTTTTTCGCCGACTACAAGCCCGGTACCGAGGTGACTCCAGTGACCCAGGCCGCAACTCCGGTCGGCGCCCAGCCGACCCCCGTTGCCGCTCCCGTTGCCGCAGCTCCGGCCGCGCCCGCCGCCCCCGCGCCCGTCGCGCCGGCGCCCGCGCAGCCGGTGGCCGCCCCCGCGCCGCTCCCGGCCGCCCCCGCCGCGCCGAAGGCGGCGGCCCCGGCCGCCGCCGCGCCCGCGAAGGCCGCCGCCGAGGGCCCCGAGCTGGTCCAGCTGCGCGGCCCGGCCAAGGCCGTGGCGTCCAACATGGACGCCTCGCTGGAGGTTCCGACCGCCACCTCGGTGCGCGCCGTCCCGGCGAAGCTGCTGATCGACAACCGCATCGTCATCAACAACCACCTGCAGCGCGCCCGCGGCGGCAAGGTGTCCTTCACCCACCTGATCGGCTACGCGCTGGTCCAGGCCGTGAAGGCCAACCCCGCGATGAACTACAGCTACAAGGTGGAGGACGGCAAGTCCTACCTGGTGAAGCCCGAGCACGTGAACCTGGGCCTCGCCATCGACCTGGTCAAGCCGAACGGCGACCGCCAGCTGGTCGTCGCGGCCATCAAGAAGGCCGAGACGCTCGACTTCTTCGGCTTCTGGCAGGCCTACGAGGACATCGTCCGCCGGGCCCGCGCCAACAAGCTGACCATGGACGACTTCACCGGCGTCACGGTCTCGCTGACCAACCCCGGCGGCATCGGCACCGTGCACTCCGTGCCGCGCCTGATGCAGAACCAGGGCACCATCGTCGGCGTCGGCGCGATGGAGTACCCGGCCGAGTTCCAGGGCTCCTCCCAGGAGACGCTGGCCCGCCTGGGCATCTCCAAGATCATGACCCTGACCTCGACCTACGACCACCGGGTCATCCAGGGCGCGGCCTCGGGCGAGTTCCTCCGCTCGATCCACCAGCTGCTGCTGGGCGCGAACAACTTCTACGACGAGGTGTTCGAGTCCCTGCGGATCCCGTACGAGCCGGTGCGCTGGGCGACCGACGTGGCGACCACCCACGACGACGAGGTCAACAAGACCGCCCGGGTCATCGAGCTGATCCACTCCTACCGGGTCCGCGGCCACCTGATGGCCGACACCGACCCGCTGGAGTACATGCAGCGCAAGCACCCCGACCTGGACGTCGTCTCGCACGGCCTCACCCTGTGGGACCTGGAGCGCGAGTTCGCGGTCGGCGGCTTCGGCGGCCAGAAGATGATGAAGCTCCGCGACATCCTCGGCCTGCTGCGCAACACCTACTGCCGCACCGTCGGCATCGAGTACATGCACATCCAGGACCCGGCGCAGCGCAAGTGGCTGCAGGAGCGCCTGGAGAAGCCGTACACCAAGCCGGAGCGCGAGGAGCAGCTGCGCATCCTGCGCCGGCTGAACTCGGCCGAGGCGTTCGAGACCTTCCTGCAGACCAAGTACGTCGGGCAGAAGCGGTTCTCGCTGGAGGGCGGCGAGTCGCTCATCCCGCTGCTGGACGCCACCATCGACGCCGCCGCCGAGCACCGCCTCGACGAGGCCGTCATCGGCATGGCGCACCGCGGCCGGCTGAACGTGCTGGCGAACATCGTCGGCAAGCCGTTCGGCAAGATCTTCGGCGAGTTCGAGGGCAACCTCGACCCGAAGTCGATGCACGGCTCCGGCGACGTGAAGTACCACCTGGGCTCCGAGGGCACCTTCACCGGCCTGGACGGCGAGACCATCAAGGTGTCGCTGGCCGCCAACCCCTCGCACCTGGAGACCGTCGACCCGGTCGTCGAGGGCATCGCCCGCGCCAAGCAGGACATCCTGGACTTCGGCGGCACCACCTTCCCGGTGCTCCCGATCCAGATCCACGGCGACGCGGCCTTCGCGGGCCAGGGCGTGGTCGCGGAGACCCTGAACATGTCGCAGCTGCGCGGCTACCGCACCGGCGGCACCGTGCACATCGTGGTCAACAACCAGGTCGGCTTCACCGCCGCCCCGGCCTCCTCGCGCTCCTCGATGTACTGCACCGACGTGGCCCGGATGATCGAGGCGCCGATCTTCCACGTGAACGGCGACGACCCGGAGGCCGTGGTCCGCGTCGCGCGCCTGGCCTTCGAGTTCCGCCAGCAGTTCCACAAGGACGTCGTGATCGACCTCATCTGCTACCGCCGCCGCGGTCACAACGAGGCCGACAACCCGTCGTTCACCCAGCCGCTGATGTACGACCTGATCGACAAGAAGCGCTCGGTGCGCAAGCTCTACACCGAGGCGCTGATCGGTCGCGGCGACATCACCATGGAAGAGGCCGAGCAGGCGCTGCAGGACTTCCAGGGCCAGCTGGAGAAGGTGTTCTCCGAGGTCCGCGAGGCCGTCGCCGCCCCGGCCCCGGCCGAGGCCGGCCGCCCGGTCGCGGACTTCCCGGTGTCGATCCAGACCGGCATCTCCGCCGAGATGGTCAAGCGGATCGCCGCCTCGCAGGTCAACCTGCCGGACTGGCTGACCGTGCACCCGCGCCTGCTGCCGCAGCTGCAGCGCCGCGCCGCCTCGGTCGAGGACAACACCATCGACTGGGCCACCGGCGAGGCGCTCGCCATCGGCTCGCTGCTGATGGAGGGCCACCCGGTCCGGCTGGCCGGCCAGGACTCCCGCCGCGGCACCTTCGGCCAGCGCCACGCGGTGCTGATCGACCGGAACACCGGCGAGGACTACACCCCGCTGATGTACCTGACCGAGGACCAGGCCCGGTTCACCGTCTACGACTCGCTGCTCAGCGAGTACGCGGCGATGGGCTTCGAGTACGGTTACTCGCTGACCCGCCCGAACGCGCTGGTCATGTGGGAGGCGCAGTTCGGCGACTTCGTCAACGGCGCGCAGACCATGGTCGACGAGTACATCGCGTCCGCCGAGCAGAAGTGGGGCCAGCACTCCGGCGTCACCCTGCTGCTGCCGCACGGCATGGAGGGCCAGGGCCCGGACCACTCGTCCGCCCGCCCGGAGCGCTTCCTGGCGCTGTGCGCGCAGGACAACATGACGGTCGCCATGCCGACCCTGCCGTCGAACTACTTCCACCTGCTGCGCTGGCAGGCGCACAACCCGCACCACAAGCCGCTCATCGTCTTCACCCCGAAGTCGATGCTGCGCCTGAAGGCCGCGGCGTCCGCCACCTCCGAGTTCCTCAGCGGCTCGTTCCGCCCGGTGATCGGGGACAGCACGGTCGACCCGGCGCAGGTCCGCAAGGTGGTGATCACCTCCGGCAAGTTCTACTACGACCTGGAGGCGGCCCGGACCGCGCGCGGCACCACCGACACCGCGATCGTCCGCGTCGAGCGCCTGTACCCGCTGCCGGTGGCCGAGCTCCAGGAGGAGCTCAGCCGCTACGGCGACGACGTGCAGTTCGTCTGGGCGCAGGAGGAGCCGGCCAACCAGGGCGCCTGGCCGTTCATCGCCATGAACCTGGTCGACCACCTGCAGGTCGTGATCGGCCGCTCCGGTGGCAACGCCCGGCTGCGCCGGGTCGCCCGCACGGCCTCCTCGGCCCCCGCGGTCGGCTCCGCCAAGCGGCACGCGGCCGAGCAGCAGGCGCTGATCGAAGAGGTGTTCTCGCTCTGACCCGCTGAGGCGCGGCACCGCACCGACCGCCCCCGTCCCCGGTTCTCCGGGGGCGGGGGCGGTTCCGTTTCCGGACCGTGATGCGCTGCGGACCGCCGCGGGCTGCACGGGTTCTGACGGATCGATAGGTTATGGGGCGCCGTCCGGTGGAGCCGCCCGGACGGCCGTCTTCCGGCACCGTCGTCCAAGGGGGAACCGCCGCATGGCAGCCGACACTCCGCAGAACGCCGTCCCACTCCCACCGGTCTTCCAGCCGCTGCTGCCGGACGACCCCCGGGAGGTCGGCGGGTACCGGCTGTTCGCCCGCCTCGGCGCCGGCGGCATGGGCCGGGTCTACCTGTCGTACACGCCGGGCGGCCGGCCGGTGGCGCTCAAGGTGGTCCGGCCGGAGTTCGCCGAGGACGGGGAGTTCCGCCGCCGCTTCGCGCAGGAGGTGAGCAGCGCCCAGCGCATCCACGGGCTGTACACGGCGCAGGTGATCGACTCCGGCGGCCTGGAGTCGGGCGCGCCGTGGCTGGTCACCTCGTACGTGCCCGGGCCGTCGCTGCAGCAGGTGGTGCGCGAGCACGGGGCGCTGCCGGTGCGCACGGTGCTGCTGCTGGTGGGCGGGATCGCGGAGGCGCTGCAGGCGATCCACAGCGTGCGGGTGGTGCACCGGGACCTCAAGCCGGCCAACGTGCTGGTGGCCGCGGACGGGCCGCGGGTGATCGACTTCGGCATCGCCCGGGCCGCCGACGCGACGGCGCTGACCGGCACCGGCTACCGGATCGGCTCGCCCGCCTTCATGTCGCCGGAGCAGGCCCAGGGCCGGCCGGTCACCGCGGCCACCGACGTGTTCGCGCTGGGCGCGCTGGCCGCGTACGTGGCGGGCGGCGCGCCGCCGTTCGGCGACGGGCCGGACACCGCGGTGCTGTACCGGGTGGTGCACGAGGAGCCGGAGCTGGGCACCGTGCCGGCGCCGCTGCGCGAGCTGATCGGGCGCTGCCTGGCCAAGGACCCTCAGGACCGGCCGACGCCCGCCGAGATCATCGAGGCGGCCCGGGAGCACCCGGTGGTGGGCGGGCAGCTGCGGTTCGGCGAGGACTGGCTGCCGGGGCAGGTGAACACCGAGATCACCCGGCGCTCCGACCTGCCGAGGACCCCGCCGACGCCGCTGCCGGCCGCGCCGCCGACCCTGCCGGCCACTCCCCCGCTGCCGCTCGCCCCGCCGGCCCAGCCGCCCGCGCAGGCGCACACCCCGGCGCCGCACGCCCCGGCGCCGCACACTCCGGCGCCGCACGCCCCGCTGCCGCCGGCCGGGGCGTTCGGGCCGCCCGTGCCCGTCTCGGAGGCGGTCACCGGCCCGGTGGCGCCGGCCGATCCGACGGTGCGGCTGACCGAGCAGCACACCCCGCCGCCCGGCCCGGCCGTCCCGTTCGCCGCCGGGCCCGTCCCGGTGGCAGCCCCCGCTCCGGCCGCCGGGCGGGAGGAGCGCCGCCGCGGGGTGTCCTGGAAGACCCTGCTGGTGGTCGCGCTGGTGACGCTGCTGGCGGGCACCGCGGGCGGGCTGGTGCTGATGAAGCAGCTCGGCAAGAACGACAGGAAGGACGACCGGCCGGTCGCCACCCAGACCGTCACGGTGGGCCCGAGCCCGGCGGGCGGCGGGGTGGGCGGCGACGGCGGCGGCAGCCAGGACCGGGTGTCGGCCCCGCCGTCGGCGTCCGGGTCCGCCGGTGCGAAGTCCTCGGCCTCCGCGTCGGCCCACCAGAGCGGGGCGCCGGCCGGGTTCACCGCGGTCTACACCGACCGCGCGCTGTCCGCGCCCAGCAACGACTACGGCTTCGACCTGCTCAACGGCAAGGTGGTGCCGACCTCGATCAGCGACACCCTGGTGCGGCCCAGCTACGACAAGCTGTACGTGCCGGACGACTTCGACCGCTACCTCAGCAAGTCGGACTCGCTCAGCCCGCAGGAGTGCTCGGACGCCATCGACAAGAACCCGAGCGCCGCGTTCCCGTACGGCGACCTGCCGCCGGGCCGGCTGATCTGCGTGCGCAACCGGCAGAGCTGGGGCGTGGCGATCATGAAGATCACCAACGTCGGCAACGACGGCGCGGTGTCGCTCTCGCTCAGCTACTACCGGTACAACGGCTGATCGCGGCGCCACTATCCTGGGGTGCGACGGACCTGGAACCACCCACCCCCGGAGCGAACCACCGTGTACTTCACCGACCGCGGCATCGAGGAGTTGGAGAGCCGGCGTGGCGAGGAGGAGGTCACTTTCGAGTGGCTGGCCGAGCGCCTGCGGGAGTTCGTGGACCTGAACCCGGACTTCGAGGTGCCGGTGGAGCGGCTGGCCACCTGGCTGGCCCGGCTGGACGACGAGGACGACGAGTGACCGGCTGACGCACCGTCAGCAGCACGGCCCGGGAGGCGAGTTCGCCTCCCGGGCCGTCCGCGTTCCCGGGGTTCCCCCGGAGGGCGGGTCGGGGCCGGGTCGGGGTGCGCTCCGGGTCGGGATCGGGGTCGGGCCTCCTTGACTTCCCGGTCACGCGATATATCGTGAATAACAGAAGAACGCGATACATCGCGTATGGGCGGACGGGGAGCCGGAAATGACCCAGTGGACGGTAGACAGCACCGAGCAGATCGCCTTCGACGAGAGCGTGCACACCCTGCACGTCCGGGTCGTCGACGGCGCCGTGAACGTGGTCCCCACCGAGGGGCCCGCCCGGCTGGAGGTGGCCAGGCTGGAGGGCGAGCCGCTCCAGGTCACCCTGGAGGACGGCGTGCTCACGGTCACCTACAAGGACCTCAGCTGGGGCGAGTTCGGCGAGGCCGTGAAGTCCGTGCAGACGGTGAAGTCCTTCTTCTCCGGGCTGCGCCGCAAGCGCAGCGCCGACCTGACGGTCGCGGTGCCGGCCGCCGCCGTGGTCCGGGTCGGCACCGTCTCCGCCGACGCCACCGTCTCCGGCATCGCCGGCGAGGTCGGCGTGCACGGGGCCAGCGGCGCCACCACGCTGGCCGGGCTGACCGGCCTGGTCAGCGCCAACACCGTCTCGGGGGACGTGGACGCCGAGGGCCTGTCCGGCGAGCTGAAGGTCAACACGGTGTCCGGCGCCGTCACCCTGGTGGCCGGCTCGGCGACCAGGATCCGCGCCCACTCGGTCTCCGGCGCCGTCACCCTGGACCTGGACGCCGCCACCCCCACCGACATCGGCGTCAACACCGTCTCCGGCCCGGTCGGCGTCCGGCTGCCCGCCCTCGCCGACGCCAAGGTCGAGGCCGGCACCACCAGCGGGACGCTCTCCAGCGCCTTCGCCGAGCTGAGCGTCGGCGGCGGCTGGGGCTCCAAGAAGCTCTCCGGCCAGCTCGGCACCGGCCGCGGCCGCCTCGCGGTGACCACCGTGACCGGCGCGGTCACCGTCCAGCGCCGCCCCGAGGCCGAGGAGGACCGCCCGCTCAAGGAGCTGTCGGCCTCCCCGCTCGACCTGACCAAGGAGTCCTGATGACACCGGTGTTCGGCCACGGGCGGCTGCGCCTCTACCTGCTGAAGCTGCTCGACGAGAGCCCCCGGCACGGCTACGAGGTGATCCGGCTGCTGGAGGAGCGCTTCCACGGCCTGTACGCGCCCTCCGCGGGCACCGTCTACCCCCGGCTGGCCAAGCTGGAGGCCGAGGGCCTGGTCAGCCACACCACCGAGGGCGGCCGCAAGGTCTACCGGCTGACCGACGCCGGGCGGAGCGAACTCGCCTCCCGGGCGGCCGAGTTGACCGACCTGGAGGTCGAGATCCACGACTCGGTCGGCCAGCTCGCCGGGGCCATCCGGCAGGACGTCCGGGACAACGCCAAGGACCTGCGCGCCGAGCTGTGGAACCAGGCCGCCGCCGACCCCGCCGCGTCCTCGGCCGGGACGCCCTGGCGCGACCAGGAGTCCTGGCAGCGGGCCAAGGAGGAGTTCGCCCGGCTCAAGGCCGAGACCAAGGAGCAGGCCCGGCGCGCCAAGGAGCAGGAGAAGGCCGCCCGGCAGCAGACCAAGGCCGCCGAGGCGGAGGCCCGGAAGCTGCGCGAGCAGTCCAAGGCCGCCCGCACCGCTGCCCAGCAGGAGGCGCTGCGGCTCAAGCGCCGGGTCGAGGAGCAGGTCAGGGCGCACGCCGCGGGCGGCGACTGGTCGGCCGGCCTGGCCGAGGGCCTGGCCGAACTGACCCGCGGCCTGGGCTCGTTGGCGGACGCCGCGCGCTGGGGCGCGCCCGAGGAGCCGGCCGTCCGGATCGACCTCGACAAGGACGCCCCGGCGCCCGAGGCCGCCGACCTGCCGGACTGGGCCCGCACCGACCCGGACGGCGACCCGGCCCGCGAGCTGGAGCGGCTGCTCGACCGGTTCCGCGACCACGTCCGGGACACCGCCCGCGACCGCGGCGTCGACGCCGCCCGGCTGGCCCGCGCCCAGCAGGCGCTGGCCGCCGCCGCCCGCGCCCTGTACGGGCGCTGACGGCGCGTCAGAGACCCGGAGCGCTCCCGAGGACGGGTCGGGGGCGCTCCGCCCGCTGCGCGGGGCTTGGCCGCGGCGGGGCGGCGGGGGCCGTCAGGGGGTGAGCACCAGCTTGCCGAACACGTCCCCGCGCTCCAGCCGGGCGAACGCCTCCCGGGCCTCCGTCAGCGGCAGCACCGAGTCGATCACCGGCCGCACCCCGGCGTTGGCGCACAGCGCCAGCAGGCCGGCCAGCTCCTCCTTGGAGCCCATCGTCGAGCCGACCACCTTCAGCTCCAGGAAGAAGATCCGGTTCAGCTCGGCGGCCTTCGGGTTCGGCCCGCTGGTGGCCCCCGAGATCACGATCGTGCCGCCCGGGCGCAGCGACTTCACCGAGTGCGACCAGGTCGCCGCGCCGACCGTCTCCAGCACCGCGTCCACCCGCTCGGGCAGCCGGGCCCCGCTCTCGAACGCGGCGTCCGCACCGAGCTCCACCGCCCGGGCCCGCTTCGCCTCGTCCCGCCCGGTGACCCACACCCGCAGCCCGGCCGCCTTGGCCAGCACCACCAGCGCGGTCGACACCCCGCCGCCGGCGCCCTGCACCAGCACGGTGTCGCCGGGCTTCACCCCGGCGTTGGTGAACAGCATCCGGTACGCGGTCAGCCAGGCGGTGGGCAGGCAGGCGGCCTGCTCGAAGCTCAGTTCGGCGGGCTTGGGCAGCAGGTTCCAGGTCGGCACCGCGACGCGCTGGGCGAAGGTGCCCTGGTAGCGCTCGGTCAGGATCGAGCGCGGCTCGTGCGGGCCGACGCCGTGGCCGCTCTGGCCGATCACCGAGTGGATCACCACCTCGTTGCCGTCCTGGTCCACGCCCGCCGCGTCGCAGCCGAGCACCATCGGCAGCCGCTCGGCGGGCAGGCCCACCCCGCGCAGCGACCACAGGTCGTGGTGGTTGAGCGTGGCGGCCTTCACCGTCACCACGCTCCAGCCCGGCCGCGCCTCCGGTTCGGGCAGCTCGCCCAGCTCCAGCGCGCTCAAGGGGTCGTCGGGACTGATACGGGCGGCGTAGGCAGCGAACATGCCCGGACCATAGCCCCGCGGGGCCCGGCCCGTTAACCGCGACGCACTGTGAACGTCCCCATATTGCTTTTCCCGCACCGCCGTTCCGCGCCCCGCGCCCCGTGCCGGGGGAAGACGGACGGCGGGGTCCGCCCCGGACGGTGTCCCGTCCCCGGGCGGACCCCGCGGTACCGCGGCTGCGCGTCAGATCCGGGCGATGCCCTCCGCCTTCGCCGCCTCCGCGACCGCGCGGGTGACCGCCGGGGCGACCCGCTCGTCGAAGGGCGACGGGATGACCTTCTGCGGCGTCAGCTCGTCGGCGACGACGCCCGCCAGGGCCTTCGCCGCGGCGAGCTTCATGCCCTCGGAGATCCGGCCGGCCCGGACCGAGAGCGCGCCGGCGAAGATGCCCGGGAAGGCCAGCACGTTGTTGATCTGGTTCGGGAAGTCGGAGCGCCCGGTGGCGACGACCGCCGCGTACCGGTGGGCCACCTCGGGGTGGATCTCCGGGGTGGGGTTGGCCATGGCGAAGACGAAGCAGCCCGGCGCCATGGTGGCGACGACCTCCTCCGGGACGGTGCCGCCGGAGACGCCGATGAACACGTCCGCGCCCGCCAGCGCGTCGGCCAGGGTGCCCGTGCGGCCGGTCCGGTTGGTGAGCGCCGCGATCTCGGCCTTGGCGTCGGTGAGGTCCTCGCGGCCCTGGTGGACCACGCCCCGGCGGTCGCAGACCGCGACGTCGCCGATGCCGGCGGCCAGCAGCATCTTGGCGATGGCGATGCCGGCCGCGCCCGCGCCGGAGATGACCGCGCGCAGGTCGCCGACCTGACGGCCGGTCACCTTGGCGGCGTTCCACAGCGCGGCGGTGGTGACGATCGCGGTGCCGTGCTGGTCGTCGTGGAAGACCGGGATGTCGAGCCGCTCCTGGAGCTGCTTCTCGATCTCGAAGCAGCGCGGGGCGGAGATGTCCTCCAGGTTGACGCCGCCGAAGGACGGGGCGAGCCGGACGACGGTCTCGACGATCTCGTCGACGCCGGTGCAGTCCAGCGCGATCGGCACCGCGTCGACGCCGCCGAACTGCTTGAACAGGATGGCCTTGCCCTCCATCACGGGCAGCGAGGCCCGCGGGCCGATGTCGCCGAGGCCGAGCACCGCGGTGCCGTCGGTGACGACGGCCACGGTGTTGGACTTCCAGGTGTAGTCGTCGACCAGTTCGGGCTGTTCGGCGATGGCGGTGCAGACCCGGGCCACGCCCGGGGTGTAGGCGAGCGACAGGTCCTCGGCGTCGCGCACCGGGACGGTCGCCCGGATCTCCATCTTGCCGCCGCGGTGGAGCGCGAAGACGGCGTCCACCGGGTCGTCGGTGCTCTGGGTGTCGGTGATGATCTCCGCTGCCACAATGACCTCTTCGTCATATCAGCGAAGGCGCGCGTCCGACGGACTATCGGCCCGGCCACGCGGGAACGCGTGAGTCCGAGTCCGCCGCTCGAGGCGGACTCGGGTCCGGGTCGGGCGCTGCCGTCGGCGGCGCCCTCGGGTGAGGGTATAGGTGTTCTGCGCTGTTTCGTCCGGATCCGGCACCGCACCTGTGCCGGGTCCTTCTTGTCCGCGTGGCCCCCGAAGCGAGGGGTCCGCAGGGCACTCGCAGGAGTGAACGCAGACACGGAGGGGAGCTGGCGCCTTCGGATACGGAGCCGGTGACGGCTTCCGTTCCTGGGCACCCCGGCCCTGTGGCGAACCGGCGGTCTGAGTTCTGCGTCGGGGGTCACCCGATACCAGATTCTGACACACCCGCTACCCGATCCATCAGGTCGGGATGGCAGTATCCGGTGTTCGACCACCGTTGTCCGGACGTTCCCGCGCCTGTCGGGCCGCGTCCTGCCCCGTCGCACCCGGCCGCGCCCACCGGCGCGCAGCGGCGGGGGCCCGCCCCACCTCTCCCACAGGAGGACCCAGATGTCGACGGACACTCCCCCCGCCAGATCCGGCGCCGTTCCCCGCCCCGCCGCCCTCGCCGCCGCCGCGGTGGCCGGCTCGCTGCTGCTGGCGGGCTGCGGCTCCGGCACCCCGTCCGGCGGCAGCGCCCCGGACACCGACCTGCACGCCCAACTGCCCGCGCAGGTACGGTCCGCGGGGGTGCTGCGGATCGGCTCGGACCTGACCTACGCTCCGATCGGATTCAAGGGCGAGGGCGGCAAGCCGGACGGGCTGGACGTGGACCTGGCCCACGCGCTGGGCGACGCGCTGGGCGTGCAGGTGCAGTTCGTCGACGCGCCGTTCGACCGGCTGCGGCTGGGGCTGCAGGCGCACGAGTACGACCTGCTGATGTCCGGGATGACCGACAACCCGCAGCGCCGGGACGGCACCGACGACCAGGCCCGCAAGATCAACGAGGGCCTGGACTTCGTCGACTACTTCGTCACCGGCACCTCGATCGTGGTGGCCAAGGGCAACCCGCAGAAGATCGCCACCCTGGACGACCTGTGCGGGCGGACGGTCGCGCTGCAGCGCGGCACCGTCCAGTCGGTGCTGATGGAGCGCCAGGTCGGGGCCTGCCAGAAGGCCGGCAAGAAGCTGACGGTGACCGAGACCGACACCGACGACCAGGCGCTGGCGCTGGTGGCCCAGGGCCGGGCGGCGGCCGACCTGAACGACTCCCCGGTCGCGGCGCACGCGGTCAAGAACGGCCGGGCCGGGGCGCAGTTCCAACTGGCCGGCGAGCAGTTGCAGGTGGCGCCGTACGGGATCGCGTTCGCCAAGGAGGACACCGCGCTGCGGGACGCCGTGGCGAAGGCGCTGAACCGGCTGATCCGGGACGGGGTGTACGACAAGGTGCTGGCCAAGTGGGGCCTGGGCGACGGCGCGGTGCAGAGCGCCGTGGTGAACGGCAGCTTCTGACCGGACGGGCGGGCCGGGGCCGGGCGGACCGGGTCCGGAGTGTCACCCGGTGCATGGGCATGCACCGGGTGGCATGGTCGGGGAAAAGCTCCGCATACCGGACAGTCATCCGTCCTGTTATCCGATTTTGATCTGGGAGGGGGTCCGATTTCCCACCCACAGTGGCAGGATTCCCCCCACATCGGATCCACCTGTCACCTCGGCGGAGGGTGGCGAGCACCGAACTGCTGTACCGCTCGGCACTACCGGCGGCGCGGCGCCCCGTCCGATTCCCCCAGGAGGAGATCCCCCATGCCCGCTGCCCGTAACCCGCGTCTCCGGCCGATCACCGCAGCCGCCGTCCTCGCGGCCGGCTCCCTGCTCCTCACCGCGTGCGGAAGCGGCGGAGGCGGCTCCGCCGGCGGCGTCAACACCTCGGCACCGCTCTACGGCAAGCTTCCCGCCGAGATCCAGAAGGCCGGCGTCATCAAGGTCGGCTCCGAGGTCGCCTACGCCCCCGTGGAGTACAAGCAGGGCGAGAAGATCGTCGGCATCGACCCCGACCTGGCGGACGCGCTCGGCAAGCAGCTGGGGGTCAAGTTCCAGATCCAGGACGCCGGGTTCGACACCCTGATCACCTCCCTCGGCACCAAGCGGATCGACCTGATCATGTCCGCGATGACGGACAACAAGGACCGCCAGGGCAAGGGCGTCGAGTTCGTCGACTACTTCCGGGCCGGCACCTCGATCCTGACCCAGAAGGGCAACCCGAAGGGCATCCACTCGCTCGACGACCTGTGCGGCCAGACGGTCGCCCTGCAGAAGGCGACCGTCAACGAGGACGCCGCGAAGACCCAGTCCGACAAGTGCACCGCGGCGGGCAAGGGCGCGATCACCATCCAGGGGTACGAGCACGACGGCGAGGCCCTGCTCAAGCTGAAGTCCGGCGCCGCCGTCGCCGACCTCAACGACTACCCGGTCGCCGCCTACAACGCGCAGACGTCCGGCGGCGGCAAGGACTTCGAGGTCGTCGGCGAGCAGATCGACCCGGGCCTCTACGGAATCGGCGTGGCCAAGGACAACACCCAGCTCCGCGACGCCGTCAAGGCCGGCGTGGAAGCCCTCATCGCCAACGGCGAGTACGCCAAGATCCTCGACAAGTACAACGTGAAGCTCGGTGCGGTCAGTTCCGTGACCGTCAACGGCGGTTCCTGACCCGCACCCGGGTGGGCACGCGACGGTGTCCACCCGGCGGGCCCCCGCAAACCGCCGTCCGCCCGAGAGGCTCTTTCCCATGACATCCGTCAACACCGGTGCCGGCGAGGTCCCTGCCGAGCACACGATCAAGGCGATCCCGGTGCGCCACTACGGCCGGTGGGTATCGGCCGTCGTCGTGCTCCTCCTCCTGGCCGCGCTGATCGCGGCGTTCGCCGGGGCCGACATCCAGTGGTCCATCACCGGCGACAACCTCTTCACCTCGGCATCGGTCTCGGGGGCGTGGCACACCCTGCTGATCAGTGTCTGCGCGATGGCCCTGGGCCTGCTCCTCGGCGTGGTCGCCGCAGTGATGCGGCTGTCGCAGAACCCCGTCACCTCGTCGGTGGCCTGGGGGTACATCTGGCTCTTCCGCGGCACCCCGGTGCTGGTCCAGCTGTTGATCTGGTGGAACCTCGCGCTGGTCTTCCCCACCGTGTTCGGCGTCTCGACGAACACCCTCGTCACGCCCTTCGTCGCCGCGCTCCTCGGCCTCGGCATCAACGAGGGCGCGTACATGGCCGAGATCGTCCGGGCGGGAATCCAGTCCGTGGACGAGGGCCAGGCCGAAGCCGCGCACGCGCTCGGCCTCTCCAGGGCCAAGACCATGCGGCGCATCATCCTCCCCCAGGCCATGCGCGTCATCGTCCCCCCCACGGGCAACGAGTTCATCAACATGCTGAAGACCTCGTCGCTCGCGTACGTGGTGACCTACGGCGAGCTCATGACCAAGGCCAAGGACGTCTACACCAACAACCTCGCGGTCATGGAACTGCTCTTCGTCACCTGCTTCTGGTACCTGGTGCTCACCACGGTCTTCAGCGTCGGCCAGTACTACCTGGAGCGCTACTACGCGAAGGGCGCCACCCGTACGTTGCCACCTACTCCCCTGCAGAAGATCAAGGCGAACCTGCTCTCCCTTGGGCGTGCGCGATGACCGATTTCCAGAAGCCCGCTTCCGGCCAGGTCCTGGTCAAGGCCGAAGGGGTCCGCAAGTCCTACGGCCCGCTCGAAGTCCTCAAGGGCATCGACCTGGAGGTCCGCGCCGGTGAGGTGTTCTGCCTCGTCGGGCCGTCCGGCTCCGGCAAGTCGACGTTCCTCCGGTGCATCAACCACCTGGAGAAGATCAACGCCGGCCGGCTGTCGGTCGACGGCAACCTGGTCGGGTACCGCGAGAAGGGCGGCCGGCTCTACGAGTTGAAGGACAGCGAGGTCGCGCTCCAGCGCCGCGACATCGGCATGGTCTTCCAGCGCTTCAACCTCTTCCCGCACATGACGGTGGTGGAGAACATCATCGAGGCCCCCGTCCAGGTCAAGGGAACGGGGAAGGCGGCGGCGAAGGAGAAGGCCCGCGAACTGCTGGCCCGGGTCGGACTGGCCGACAAGGCCGACAACTACCCCGCGCAGCTCTCGGGCGGCCAGCAGCAGCGCGTCGCCATCGCCCGCGCCCTCGCGATGGAGCCCAAGCTCATGCTCTTCGACGAGCCGACCTCCGCGCTCGACCCGGAGCTGGTGGGCGACGTGCTGGACGTCATGCGGCAGCTCGCCCGGGACGGGATGACCATGATCGTGGTCACGCACGAGATGGCGTTCGCCCGCGAGGTCGGTGACGCCCTGGTCTTCATGGACGGCGGCGTGGTCGTGGAGTCCGGCCACCCCCGCGACGTGCTCACGAACCCGCAGCACGACCGCACGAAGGCGTTCCTGTCCAGGGTCCTCTGAGACGCACGGCGAGGTCCCGCTCCGAGGTCCCGGAGCGGGACCTCGCCGCGTCCCCGGTCGGTCGCCCGAGCCGGGTCCCAGCCGGACGTAATACCCTGGAGTGGCTCGACCCATTACACCTGCCCCGGAAGGACCTCCCGTGGAGCTCGCCTCGTACGCCGACTTCGCCGTCCGGCTGGTCAACAGCGAGGAGCCCGACCGCGGCACCGACACCCTCACCACGGTGGACGCCGTCCGGGACCTGTTCGGCGAGCCGTCCCGGGCCTCCGCGCTGGCCGACGAGACCGACCTGCCCCGGCTGCGCGCCGTCCGGACCAGGCTCCGCGGGGTGTTCGAGGCCGCCGCCGCGGGCGAGGACGTCCGGGCCGTCGACCTGCTCAACAGCCTGATGGTGGAGTACCCGGTCAGCCCGCTGGTCTCCGGCCACGACGACCTGGACGACACCGGCCGCCCCAACTGGCACCTGCACCTGGCCGACAACGCGCCCACCGCGGCCGCCAACTACGCCGCCGTCTCCTGCATGGGCCTGGCCATCCACCTCACCGGCCTCGGCGTCGACCGGCTCGGCATCTGCCAGGCCGCCCCCTGCCGCAACGCCTACCTGGACACCTCCACCAACCGCTCCCGCCGCTACTGCTCCGACCGCTGCGCCACCCGCGCCAACGTGGCCGCCTACCGGGCCCGCAAGCGCCAGGAGGCCCAGCGCACACTGTCCGTGCCCGGCTGAGCACCCGTCACAACCGGTCCTCGAACGGGGTGCTGACGCCCAGCCGCTCCGCCAGCCGCGGCACCCGCCCGCCCAGCGGACGCCCGCGCAGCGCCCGCTCCAGCCGCCGCCCCGGCGCCAGCCAGGCCGGCCGCGGGGCCAGCCGCAGCAGCACCCGGCCGAGCACCAGCCCGTCCGGCACCGGCCCGTACTCGCGGCTGTCGGTGCGCACCAGCGGGTTGTCCGAGAGCATCCACCAGCCGCCCGGCCGCCGCTCCGCCGCCCGCTTGACCACCAGCAGGTCCTGCTGCAGCGGGTGCCGGAACAGCGCGATCGCCCCGGGCCGCAGCGGCGCACCGTAGCGCACCAGCACCCGGTCGCCGTCGGAGAGCAGCCGGCGCATCGACGGGCCGGCGACGTCGACGACGCCGAGCGGTGCCCCATATCGCACGATTCGGACTCCTTCTTTTGCCCTAGGCCCCCGGGGCGGCCGCGATTTCGGCCTGCCGTGAGGGTAATGTCGGGCGCGGGAAGACGATCTAAGGAAGGACCCCCATGTTCTCTCGTCTGTTTGCTCCGCGAGTCACCGCCCACGCCCACTGCGACCTGCCCTGCGGCGTGTACGACCCGGCCCAGGCCCGCATCGAGGCCGAGTCGGTGAAGGCCACTCAGGAGAAGTACCAGGCCAACGAGGACGCCGAGTTCCGGGCTCGCGCCATCGTCATCAAGGAGGAGCGCGCCGAGCTGGTCAAGCACCACCTCTCGGTGCTGCACACCGACTACTTCAAGGCCCCGCACTTCGAGGCCTACCCGGGCCTGCACGACCTGTTCAACCGCGCCGGCAAGGCCGCCTCGGCCGCCAAGGCGTCCACCGACCCGGCCACCGGTCAGGCCCTGCTGGACCTGATCGCCGAGATCGACGCGATCTTCTGGGAGACCAAGAAGGCCTGACCCCGCGTCAGCCCTCGCCGGACACCCGGCTGCCACCGCCCCTCCCGGGGCCCGGCAGCCGGGTGTTCGGCGTTTCCGGCCCCGTCCGCCCCCTCCCCGGCCCGCTCTCGACCCGTCCTCGCCCCGTCCTCGACCCGCCCCCGGCACTTCACCCGAGAACATAATGGTGCTAGTTTCATTAGCACCATGTTGCTGAGACTGGACACCAAGGACACCCGGCCCCTGCACGAGCAGGTCGCCGCCGCCGTCCGCCGCGCCGTCGCCGAGGGCGAGTTCCGCCCCGGCGACCGACTGCCCTCCGCGCGCGACCTCGCGCAGGCCCTCGACGTGAACGTCAACACCGTGCTGCGCGGTCTGCGCGACCTGCGCGACAACGGGGTGCTGGAGTTCCGCCGGGGCCGGGGCGTGACGGTCGCGGACGGCGCCGAGCGGCGCTCGGGGCTGCTGGAGCAGGCCCGCGCGCTGGTCGCGGAGGCCGCCAGGGCCGGGTACGGCAGGGACGAACTCATCGAAATGATCAGGGGGATACCGTGAGCGAGCAGGAGAACGGCGGACGGGGCGGCCTGTGGTGGCCGACGCTCTGGGTGGCGGGCAGCGCCGTGCTGACCGCCCTGCTGCCGCTGACCGTCGGCGACCGGCTGCCCGACCGGCTGGCCACCCACTGGCGCGGCAGCACCGCGAACGGCTCGATGCCGCTGTGGGCGGCCTGCCTGGTCCCGGCGCTGATCTGGGCGGTGCCGGGCGCCGCGGGCCTGCTGGCGCTGCGCCGGACCGACCCGCTGCTGCGGGTCTGGACCCTGGCCGGCCTGCTGTCGGGCGGCGTGTTGTTCCTCGGCCTGCAGACCGCCGCGGTCCGCGCCAACCTCGACCGCGCCGACTGGCACGGGGCCCGGCTCCCGCTGGGCTGGTTCCTCGGCGCACTGGCCGCCGCGCTGCTGACCGGCCTGGCGGTGCGGCTGCTGGGCGGGCGCGGGCTGTCGGCCGCCGCTCCCCCGGCGCCCGCCGGCCCGGTGCTGGACCTCCCCGAGGGCGAGCGCCTGGCGTGGTTCTCCCGGGCCGCCAACCCCGCGCTGCGGGTGCTCGCGGCGGTCAGCGGCCCGCCGGCCGCGGTGGCCCTGCTGGGCAGCGCGACCGGCCTGTTCGGGGCGGAGTGGGGCTGGCCGCTGGCCGCCGTGCTCGCGGTGCTCTGCCTGGCCGCCGCGTCCTGCTGCTCGGTGCGGGTGCGGGTCTCCGACACCGGCCTGGAGGTGGCGCTGGGCCCGCTCGGCCTGCCGACCCGCCGCTGGGCGCTGGCCGAGCTGGAGTCGGCCCGGGTCGAACGCCGGCTGCCCTCCCAAGTCGGCGGCTGGGGCTACCGGTTGAGCGGGCTCGGCACCACCGTGATGCTGCGCGCCGGCGAGTGCCTGGTGGTCCGGATCCGCGCCACCGGCCACGACTTCGCGGTCAGCGTCGACGACGCCGAGCGCGGCGCCGCCCTGCTGAACGCGCTGCGCGCCCGGCAGTCCGCCTGAGCGCCCGCCCCGCCCCTCCCCCCACCGGCAGCACCGCCCGGAGACCGTTTCCGGCGGTGCTGCCCCGGGCATAAAGCCCATTCCGGATGAAGGGGTGAGATGAGTACGCTCGACCGTATGATCCGCACCGCGACTCCCGCCGACGTCCCCTTCGTCCACACCATGATCCGCGAACTCGCCGAGTACGAGCGGGCGCTGCCCGAGGCGAAGGCCACCCGGGAGCAGCTGCACGACGCGCTGTTCGGCGAGCACCCGGCGGTGTTCGGCCTGATCGCCGAGGAGGAGGGCTCGGGCGAGCCGGTCGGCTTCGCGCTCTGGTTCCGCAACTTCTCGACCTGGCGCGGCACCCACGGCATCTACCTGGAAGACCTGTACGTCCGCCCGGAGAAGCGCGGCGGCGGCCACGGCAAGGCGCTGCTGACCGAGCTGGCCCGGATCTGCGTGGAGCGCGGCTACCAGCGCCTGGAGTGGTCGGTGCTGGACTGGAACGAGCCCTCGATCGGCTTCTACAAGTCGCTCGGCGCGGTGCCGATGGACGAGTGGACGGTCTTCCGGCTGACCGACGGCGCGCTCGCCGAGCTCGGCTCCCGGCCGCGCTGAGCGCGCCCCCGTTCGAACGGTGATCCCTCGTTCCCGTGACGGTGCGGCGAGATCACGACAGACCACCCCCGGGCGCGGTAACGTCTCGGGGCACAAGGCAGTTGAACCGAGCCAGTGGTGTTGGCAGCTTCCCCCGGCCGCAAGCACCGTGCGTCACCCAGGAGGTGAGGGTGTCCCAGATCGACGGCGAGCCCGGAGTGAAGGACTTCGTTGAGGTCCGGCTGCCCGCGGCGGGCGCCTATCTCTCGGTGCTGCGAACGGCGACGGCCGGTCTCGCGGCACGACTCGACTTCACCCTGGACGAGATCGAGGACCTCCGCATCGCGGTGGACGAGGCCTGCGCGATCCTGCTCCAACAGGCCGTTCCCGGCTCGATCCTGAGCTGCGAGTTCCGGCTGGTGGACGACGCGCTGCGGGTGACCGTCTCCGCCCCGACCACCGACGGCCGGGCCCCGGAGCGGGACACCTTCGCCTGGACGGTGCTCTCCGCGCTGGCCGGCGAGGTGGACTCCGCGGTCGGGTCGGACAACACGGTCTCGATCAGCCTGAACAAGAAGCGCGGCGGGTCGCCGGGCCAGCCGTAGCCAGTGACGTGTTCTCGGAACGGAACGGGTGATCGCCGTGAGTGATCTGGACCGCACAGTTGCCGTCGTACCGCCGCAGGCGAGCGCCGCCCGCACCGCCGCCCCTGACGAAGCCTTCCCGAAGGACTCCCACCGGATGAGCCAGCCGACCGACCCGAAGCCCGAGCGGCCCGAGACGGCGCCCGCGGCCGAGCCCGCGGAGGGCGGCGGCCCGGCGGCCGCCGCCGAGGCCGTGCGCTCGACCGTCCCGGCGCAGGGGCACCGCAGCGGTGCCCCGGACCGCGAGGCGGCCCGGGCGCTGTTCGTGCGGCTGTCCCAGCTGCCGGAGGGGTCGGCGGAGCGGGTGGAGATCCGCAACCAGCTGGTCCGGATGCACATCCCGCTGGTGGAGCACCTGGCCCGCCGCTTCCGCAACCGCGGCGAGCCGCTGGACGACCTGACCCAGGTCGCCACCATCGGCCTGATCAAGTCGGTGGACCGGTTCGACCACGAGCGCGGGGTGGAGTTCTCCACCTACGCGACGCCGACCATCGTCGGCGAGATCAAGCGGCACTTCCGGGACAAGGGCTGGGCGGTGCGGGTGCCGCGCCGGCTGCAGGAGCTGCGGCTGTCGCTGACCACGGCGACCAGCGAGCTCTCCCAGCGGCACGGCCGGTCGCCGACGGTGCACGAGCTGGCCGAGCACCTGGGCATCTCGGAGGAGGACGTGCTGGAGGGCCTGGAGTCCGCCAACGCGTACTCCACGCTCTCGCTGGACGTGCCGGACAGCGACGACGAGTCGCCGGCCGTGGCGGACACCCTGGGCGCCACCGACGAGGCGCTGGAGGGCGTCGAGTACCGCGAGTCGCTGAAGCCGCTGCTGGCCCAACTCCCGCCCCGGGAGCAGAAGATCCTGGTGCTGCGGTTCTTCCGGAACATGACCCAGTCGCAGATCGCGGCCGAGGTGGGCATCTCCCAGATGCACGTCTCCCGGCTGCTGGCCCGCACCCTGGCACAGCTGCGCGAGAAGCTGCTGGTCGAGGAGTAGCCCCCGCACGGCAGCACCGCACGACGTCGCAGGGCCCGCCCCCACCCGGGGACGGGCCCTGCGGCGTGCCGGCGCGGCGGGCGGCTACTGCTCGTCGGGGGCGCCGTAGAGCACGGCGGTGACCTTCGGGTTGAGCAGCGCGACGATGCCGGCCAGGCCGATCGCCGCGACGGCGGCGCCGAGCGCGACCATCGCCGCGCCGCCGGGCTGCCACATGTAGTAGGCGACGGGCAGGCAGATGGAGTTGGTGAGCACCGCGGGGCTGCGGCCCCAGCGCTGCCCGCGCAGCAGCGCGCGGGCGGCCAGCAGCGGCAGCAGGCCCATCAGCAGCAGGACGGCGCCGCCCAGCTCGGCGCGGCCGAAGTCGGCGTCCGCGCCGGTGAAGCCGGACAGCAGGTTGTAGACGCCCCAGCCGGCCATGGCCGCGCCCTCCAGCGCGGTGGTCGCCGCGCCGACGAGCAGCGGAACGGGCCGGGCGGCGGGGGCGGGGGCGGGGGCGGATTCAGCGGTCACCGGGCCAGGGTAGCGGTGGGCTTATGTCGGGCGGGTCGTAGGCTGATCACCATGCGCGCTCTCCTGGTCGTGAACCCGAAGGCGACCACCACCAGTGGCCGGACCCGGGACGTGCTGATCCACGCCCTGCGCAGCGACCTGAAGCTGGACGTCGCGCAGACCCAGTACCGCGGCCACGCCCGGGACCTGGCCCAGCAGGCGGCCGAGGACGGCTCGGTGGACCTGGTGGTGGCGCTGGGGGGCGACGGCACGGTCAACGAGGTGGTGAACGGCCTGCTGACGCACGGGCCGGGCGAGCGGGTGCCGCGGCTGGCGGTGGTGCCGGGCGGTTCGACCAACGTGTTCGCCCGCGCGCTGGGCCTGCCGAACGACCCGGTGGAGGCGACCGGCGCGCTGCTGGACGCGCTGGCGGGCCGCCGGGAGCGGGCGATCGGCCTGGGCAAGGCGCTGACCGACGGGCTGCCGGACCGCTGGTTCACCTTCACCGCGGGCCTGGGTTTCGACGCGGGCGTGGTGGGCCGGGTGGAGCGCCAGCGCCGGGCGGGGCGCAAATCCACCCACGCGCTCTACCTGGTGGAGGCGCTCCGGCACTACATCACCGAGCGTGAACACCGCCGTTCGGGGCCGATCTCCCTGGAGATCAATGGCGGGGACCCGGTGCCGGGCATGGTGATGGCCATAGTGTCGAACACTTCACCGTGGACGTTCCTGGGTTCCCGTCCGGTCTTCCCCTCGCCGTCGGCGTCCTTCGAAACCGATCTGGACATCTTCGGCATCACTCGAATGACCGCGTTCCGGACCGCCCGAACGGTCCGTCAGATCCTCCGTCCGCTGCCCGCCGCGGAGGGGGGCGAACGCCCGCCCGGCCCGTCCGGCAAGCACCTCGTCTCCTATCACGACGTTCGGCACTTCACCTTGGTTTCAGAGGAACCGGCCCCGTTTCAGGTCGACGGGGACCACCTTGGAGACAGGAGTCGCGTCAGTTTCACAGGCGTACGGCGGGCACTGCGTGTGATTGTGTGACCAGAAGGGGGACCTTGCCTTGCACTCGAACGTTCGAGCCCCTTCACCCCATAGAAGTACCGCCTGTGAGGTAGGCGACACCGAAGAATCAAAAATTTCTTGCCGAAGGGGGTTGTATCCGGCTTCGAGGTTTGCGAACCTCTACATGGCGATCGGGACACACCGCAGCGGGACACCGCGGGAGAGCCCCTCGAATCGCCGAACCCCCTCAGCACAGACCGCCCGGGCCCGATGGGCCTTAGGTCCCTTTTGCTGTTGCGGGATTCGTGAAAGCGTTCACATTCACAAGCCATTCGAGTGAGTCGCGGGCCACAGCCCGTCGACCGGAGGAGTTGGACGACCATGGACTGGCGCCACCGCGCTGTCTGCCGCGAAGAGGACCCGGAGCTGTTCTTCCCGATCGGGAACACCGGCCCTGCTCTGCTGCAGATCGAGGAAGCCAAGGCCGTGTGCCGCCGTTGTCCCGTGATGGAGCAGTGCCTGCAGTGGGCGCTGGAGACCGGCCAGGACGCCGGCGTCTGGGGCGGCATGAGCGAGGACGAGCGTCGCGCGATGAAGCGCCGCGCTGCCCGCAACCGCGCCCGCACCGCCTGACACACCCGCTGACGCACCGTCAGCAGTAGTACGGATCAACCCACGATCAAGGGTTCGGCCGCGACTGGCCGGCCGAGCCTTCCCGAACGGGCCCCGCTCGATCCGCGGGACCGACGACGCGAGCCGTCCGGGCACTTGATACTGTTCACGCAGAGCAATATCGTTGGCCCGTGGCGCTCACCGTGTGCAATGCACGGAGGCGAACGTCGCGCCACACCAGAAGCCCCCGTTCCGGCCGACTCCCCCCGACGGCCGGACCGGGTCGAGAGGCCCTGCCGACCCACCCCCCCCGGTCGGCAGGGCCTCGTTTCTGTCTCCGCGGCCCTGCCGTCAGGGCCCCGGTCTCCGCGGCCCTGACGGGGAGGCCCCGCCGGGCGGCCCCGTCAGCGGACGGGGATCTCCAGCACCACCTTGGTGCCGCCCTCGGGCGCGGCCACCATGTCGAAGCTGCCGCCGAGTTCACCGGTGGCCAGGGTGCGGACGATCTGCAGGCCGAGGTTGCCGGCCTGCTGCGGGTCGAAGCCCTCGGGCATGCCGCGGCCGTCATCCTGCACGGTGATCAGCAGGTACTCCTCGGCCTTCACGCCGTTGTTCCAGGTGTCCGACCAGCCCTTGCCGCCGGCCGGGGCGCGGCCGCGCAGCGCGCTGACCTCCAGGTTGCCGGAGGCGCTGGGTCCGAAGGCGTGTTCCAGGGCGTTCTGGGTCAGTTCGGTGAGGATCATCGCCAGCGGGGTGGCGACCTCGGCGGACAGGATGCCGAAGGAGCCGCTGCGGCGGGCCACCACCCGGCCGTCCTGGGAGAGTTCCATCACCATGGCCAGCACCCGGTCGGCGATCTCGTCGAACGCCACCGACTCGTCCAGGGCCTGGGAGAGCGTCTCGTGCACGATGGCGATCGAGCCGACCCGGCGGACGGCCTCGTCCAGGGCGGCCCGGCCGGCCGGCGAGTCCATCCGGCGGGACTGCAGCCGCAGCAGGGCGGCGACGGTCTGCAGGTTGTTCTTCACCCGGTGGTGGATCTCCCGGATGGTGGCGTCCTTGGTCATCAATTCGCGGTCGCGGCGCCGCAGTTCGGTGACGTCCCGGCAGAGCACCAGGGAGCCGGTGGGGGTGCCCTTGGGCTTGAGCGGGATGGTCCGCAGGGTCACCACGCCGCCCTGGGCCTCGATCTCGGTCTGCCGGGGCGCCCAGCCGCTGGCCATCTTCACCAGCGCCTCGTGCACCGCGCCGCGGCTGGGCGGCACCAGTTCGGCGGTGGTCTGGCCGAGGTGACTGCCCACCAGGTCGGTGGTCAGGCCGAGCCGGTGGTAGGCGGAGAGCGCGTTGGGGCTGGCGTACGTCACCACGCCCTCCACGTCGAGCCGGATCAGGCCGTCGCCGACCCGGGGCGCGGCGTCCATGTCGGCCTGTTCGGCGCCCGGGAAGGGGAAGCTGCCGGCGGCGATCATCTGGGCCAGGTCGGAGGCGCTCTGCAGGTAGGTGAGCTCCAGCCGGCTGGGGGTGCGGACGGTCAGCAGGTTGGTGTTGCGGGCGATCACGCCGAGCACCTTGCCGTCCCGTCGCACCGGGATGGACTCCACCCGCACCGGCACCTCCTCCCGCCACTCCGGGTCGCCCTCGCGGACGATCCGCCCCTCGTCGTAGGCGGCGTCCAGCAGCGGGCGGCGGCCGCGCGGCACCAGGTGGCCGACCATGTCGTCCTGGTACGAGGTGGGGCCGGTGTTGGGCCGCATCTGGGCCACCGAGACGTAGCGGATGCCGTCCCAGGTGGGGATCCACAGCACCAGGTCGGCGAAGGACAGGTCGGAGAGCAGCTGCCACTCCGAGACCAGGAGGTGCAGCCACTCCACGTCGGCACCGGTGAGGGTGGTGTGGCGGCGGACGAGTTCGTTCAGCGAGGGCACACCGTGAGGGTATCGCCGTCCACCTCGGCCCACGTTGTCCAGACCAATTGCGGGTCGCCTCTGGACAACCACAATTGGTCTAGTCCACAATGAACATGCACCAAGGAGAGGCCCTCCGCGCAACTGCCCTGACCGCGCGAGGCCCCTCCTCGGTCGGAGGCGTCGTTCGAGGGTCCCGCACAACTCTCGGACGGTCCCCGCCTCCGGCATACAGCTCCGGGCTACGGTGCCGCACGGGTTGAGGGTCCTGTGTCGGCGCCGTGGCCCGTAGTGTTTTCCGGCCCCGGGCCGGATGCCCCGGACAGCACGACGGCCGCCCCGCGAGGATCTTGCGGGGCGGCCGTCGGCGTTGCGCCGTCAGTGCGTCTCGGTGACCTTGGCGAGGGCGCGCGGGGCGTCCGGGTCCTGGCCGCGGGCGATGGTGACCTCGTAGGCCAGCAGCTGCAGCGGCAGGATCTCCAGGATCGGCTGGACCTCCTCGGGCACGCCGGCCGGCAGCGCGAAGCCCGCGCTGGCGGCCTCCACCTGCGCCTGCTGGCCGATCACGACCAGGTCGGCGCCGCGGCCGCGCAGGCGGTCCAGGACGGGCTGCAGGGCCTCGCCGCCCTTGCCGTCCGGGACGATGGCGATGACCGGCGAGACGTTGTCGACCATGGCCAGCGGGCCGTGCAGCAGGTCGGCGCCGGAGAACGGGGAGGCCGGGATGTAGGTGGTCTCCATCAGCTTCAGCGCCGCCTCGCGGGCGGTCGGGTAGCCGTAGCCGCGCGAGGTGATGACCAGGCGCTGGGCGAAGCGGTAGCGCTCGGCCAGGTCCTTGACCTCGCCCTGCCGGGCCAGGATGCCCGCCGCCAGCTCCGGCAGCACCTTCGCGGCGGAGCCGTCGCCGCCGCGCAGGCCCTCGACGAACAGGTACAGCGCCAGCAGTTCGGCGGTGTAGGTCTTGGTGGCGGGCAGCGCCTTCTCCGGCCCGGCCAGCACGTCGATGTGGAACTCGGAGACCTCGGCCAGCGGCGAGGCGGCGTTGTTGGTGACCGCCAGGGTGATCGCGCCGGCCTCGCGGGCCGCCTTGGTGGAGGCCACCAGGTCGGGCGAGCCGCCGGACTGGCTGACGGTGATGACCAGGCAGTCCGCGAGGTCCGGCTTGGCGCCGTACGCGGTGGTGGTGGACATCGAGGTGAGGCCGGCCGGCTTGCCGAGCAGCACCTCGATCAGGTACTTGGCGTACAGCGCGGCGTTGTCGGAGGTGCCGCGGGCGGTGAGCAGGACGAAGCGCGGGTTGCGGGCGGCGATCTGCGCGGCGATCTCACGGATCGCGGGCGCACCCTCGTCGAGGATGCGCTGCAGGACGGCCGGCTGCTCGGCCATCTCCGCCGACATGATCCTGCCGGGTACGGAAACAGTCTGCGGGTCGGACATCGGGGTGTGCCTCCGTGGAGAGATGGTTCTACCCCGTGGGGCGGGACGCCCGACGGGGACCTCTGAACGGCGGCGAGTCCGCACCCTCGCTGCATGGAACTGTTCTGTGCCGATCCTACGTGCGACCGGGCCCCGCAGCACACTCCGTGACGGTGCGTCGGGGCCCGGTCTCAAGGACCGGGACGCCGGCCGGCGGGCCGGCGCTCCGGTCGCGCGCCGGTCAGCCCGGGTTGTTGATCAGCTCGTCGATCTGCGCGTCGGCCTCCTTGGTGGCCTCGTCGATGCTCTTGCCCGCGAAGACCGCGTTCAGCATGTTGACCAGGACGTTCTGCTTCTCGACCGCGCCCCAGCCGGGGGCGAGCGGGGTGAACCAGGCGTCCTGGACGGCGTTGGCGGCCGCGGCGGTGGCCGGCTTGCTCTTCAGCGGGGCCAGCTGGACCAGGTTGTTCGGCAGGGTGTCCTTGTCGGCCAGCACCTGCTCGGACTTGGTGCTGGTGAACATCCGCACCCAGTCGGTGGCGATCTTCGCGCTCTGCGACTTGGCGGTGACCGCCAGGTCGGAGCCGCCGATGAAGGACGGCAGCGGCTTCCCGCCCGGGCCGGGCATCGCGGCGAGCCGCAGCGAGTCCTTGAGCGCCGGGGTGCCGGTGATCGGCGCGATCGCGGTGCCCAGCTCCCAGCCGTTGGCGTAGATCAGGCCGGCCTTCTCGTGGCCGAGCACGTTGGCCTGCTCGGCCTCGTTGACCTTGTAGTCGCCGCTCTTGTTGTACTTCTTCACCAGCTCGACGAAGTGCTGCAGGCCCTGCTGCGACTTGGCGTCGTGCAGGGTGCCGTGCCAGTTGCCGGTCTGGTCGAACTTGGCGATCGAGCCGCCGTACGCCATGACGTAGGACATCGCGGCGTACCAGTAGGGGCCGGGCAGGTACAGCGAGGAGTAGCCGGTCGTGCCCTTGAACTTGCTCTGCACCTTGTCGAGGGCGGCGGTCAGGTCGTCCTCGTTCTGCGGCAGGTCGGCGGAGCCGGTGGCGTCCAGGAACATCTTCGAGTTGTAGACGCCGACCCGGGCGCCCGCGTAGTAGGGCACGCAGTAGAGCGTGTCCTTGTAGGTGCAGGTGTCGGAGAGGCCCTTGATCCAGTTGTCCGCGTTGTCGAAGCTGGAGCGGTCCACGGCCAGCAGCGAGCCGTTGACGATGTACTTCAGCGTCTCGGTGTTGCCCAGCTCGACCACGTCCGGGGCCTGGCCGGCGGCGATCGCGGCGTCCAGTTCGGAGACCTTGGTCTGCCAGTCGTGGTAGCTGAGCTTGATCTGGACCTTCGGGTACTTCTGGGCGAACTCGTCGTTGACCTGCTGGACCAGCTCGGGCCAGCTCTTCTGGGCGTCGTTCATCAGCCACACGGTCACGGTGCCGGTCATGTTCTTCGTGTCGGCGTTCGACGCCGAAGACGACGGGCTACCGGACGAGCAGCCCGCGGCGGTGGCCAGCAGGGCGGCGGTGCCGAGCGTGGCCAGTACCTGACGCTTCACGCAATCCTCCGGATGGGAGCGGGGAGGTCTGCGCGGTGGTACAGACCAGATTTCCGGATCTTGGCCTAGACCAATTTGGGGCGTCAATGCGGGTGCGGTTTCGCACCCTGCTCGTTGTCAATCCGTTGCCTTCCTTGGCCCGGCCACGTCAACCATCGGCGGAGAAGTGCCCTGTGCATGACTTTAGGCTCACTTAAGGTGACCCAGGGTGAGAGGAATGGATCAAGCGCAATTCCGGAAATCCCCGGCCGCCCGATTTCCCGGCCCCGGCGGCCGGGGTTTCCCCCACCGGCCGCGGCACCGGCGGGCCCGGCCCGGGACGCCGGGGGCACCGGGCGGACGGGCGGGGCGGGCCGCCGTCCGTCGAGTACGCACGAGTTCCCCGGCGCCCGGGATCGGCGCCGCCCCGGGCCGGCCGCCGGGGGCCGGACCTGCGGCGGGCGACCCGAGGCGGTGCGCGGACGGACGGGCGGGCGGCACCCGGCGCCGGGGCGGCGCCCGGACGGCAGGGGGCAAAACACCGGGGCCCGCGGCGGGCGGGCCGCCGGTCCGGGGAAATCGGCGGAACTCCCGGCGGTGATTACCGGCCGGTTTTCCGCGGCCGCGACGGGAAAAGCCGGGCGTGGCCGGGGCCCGGTATTCGGCCCGCGCCATTCGGCCGGGAAACCCCGCCGCTTTCGACCCGGCCCGGGGCCCGCGGGCCCGCGCGGGGGCGCCTCCCACTCGGGGACGCCTCGCACGCGGGCGCGCGGGGCGGGCACGGGGGCTGCGGGTACCGGGTCAACGGCCGGGCCCGAACCCGCCCTTGACATGACCGCACAAATATGCGGTCCCGGACCACCCGCTCCGCCGCCGCGACGGCAAGGTGTCCCGATAGGTCCTATTTCCTCCCGGGGTTGGTCCAGTCCAACACGGCCGAGTCAAGCGTTGATAACGGCTTGTGCAACCGCTCTTTGAACCCTTGACGCTCGTCATTGGTCCATGCCAACCTCCAGGCGTTGGTCTAAACCAATGGTCTACTCCACCTCACGGATCGGCCCGCCGGCCCCGGCAGTTCGTATCCGTGTCACCCGGTGACGTTCCCCACATACGGCACAACGCAGCTCCAGGCCAGTCGGCCCAGCAGCCCGGTGCCCTACCTTGCTCATCCCTCTGGAGGATGGTTTGAACCGCAAGATCGCAGCCGTGGCCGCTATCGCCACCGTGCTCGTCGCCTCGGCCTGCTCGTCGTCTTCGTCCGGCAGCAAGTCGAGCGGTGATGTCCTGAGCACGGACGGCAAGGGCAAGAAGATCACCGTCTGGCTGATGGACGACGCCCAGAAGGGCTGGAACGAGGTCGTCGAGGCGGCGAAGGCCGAGTTCAAGCAGAAGACCGGCGCCGACGTCGACATCCAGTGGCAGACCTGGACCAACTACACCACCAAGCTCGACACCGCCCTGCTCTCGGGCAACGCCCCCGACGCGATCGAGGTCGGCAACACCCAGGCCGCCAAGTACATCGACGCCGACTCGTTCGTCGACCTCACCTCGGCCAAGAGCAAGTTCGACAACTCGGACAAGTGGCTGGACTCGCTGGCCGCCTCCGGCCAGTCCGCCGACGGCTCCAAGACCTACGCCGTCCCGTACTACGCCGGCGCCCGCGTCGTGATCTACCGCAAGGACCTCTTCGAGGCCGCCGGTGTCACCCAGGCCCCGACCACCCTGGCCGAGCTGAAGGACGCCCTGACCAAGGTCAAGGCCGCCAACGCCAGCACCCCGGGCTTCTCCGCGATGTACCTGCCGGGCCAGAACTGGTACACCGCCGTCTCCTTCGGCGCCGGCACCTACGGCGTGAAGAACGTCATCGCCAAGAAGGACGGCGACAAGTGGGCCAGCACCCTGGCCGACCCGAAGTTCATCGAGGGCATCTCGACCTGGAACGACCTGCAGAAGAACTTCTCCACCGGTGGCACCACCTCCGACGAGGCCACCCAGGACGCCCTGATGGCCAAGGGCAACATCGCCTCCATCGTCGGCAACGGCTGGGAGCTCTCCTCCGTGGCCGACCCGAAGACCGGCGACCCGTCCCTGAAGGACAAGCTCGCCACCTTCGCCCTCCCGGGCGCTGCGGCCGGCAGCACCACCCCGGCCTTCCTGGGCGGCTCCGACCTGGCCGTCCCGACCAACGCCAAGAACCCCGGCCTGGGCGCGACCTTCCTGCAGATCTTCACCAACACCGCGCAGCAGACCCTGCTCGCCAAGCACGCCATCCCGAACGCCAAGAACCTGGTCGACGCCTACAAGGCCGCCGACCCGGCGAACAAGGCGACCGGTGACGCGGCCCAGGGCGAGACCTGGTTCATCCCGAACACCCCGCTGTGGTCCGGCACCAACGAGACCGCGCTGAAGACCGCCTTCGGTGCGATCGCCGCCGGTGGCGACCCGGCCACCGAGCTGAAGAAGGCGAACGACGACCTTCTGAAGACCCTGAACGGCTGATCCAGCTCCAGCTGAACCGCAGGTCGGCCCGGGGAGTCCAACGGTGCTCCCCGGACGGACCACCGCACTGAGCGCCGGATAAGGGGGTGGGCAGTCCGCGATACCGCGGACTGCCCACCCGTGCGCCAGGACCGACCAGATCCGCGGGCCCGGGAAGGACCCTGATGAGTGTGACCACCAACGAGACCGTGACCCGGTCCGAGAACCAGGGGCCTGCCCCGACGGGGAAGCCGCAGCGGCGCGGGTTCTTCGCGGCCGGCCATTACATCCCCTACACCCTGCTGCTGCCCGCGGTCGTCGTACTGGCGGGCGTTCTGGCGTACCCGCTGTACCGGCTGGTCGACCTGGCGTTCCAGAACGTCAACAAGTACGCGCTGCTGGTCCACCCGGAGCGGGCGAAGTACATCGGCTTCGACGGCTTCTCCCGGGTCTTCGGCGACAGCGAGTTCTGGCAGGTCGTGCTCCGCTCGATCTACTTCACCGCGGAGCTGGTCATCCTCTCCATGGTGCTGTCGATGGCGCTGGCACTGCTGCTCAACCGGGTCTCCAACTGGGTCCGGGTCACCGTGATCACGGTGATGATGTTCGTCTGGTCGATCCCGGCACTGGTCAACGGCCAGGTGTTCCGCTGGCTGTTCTCCCCGCAGGGCGGCGTCGTCGACTACATCGCGTACCTGGTCACCGGCGACGAGAGCTGGAAGAACTACGACTGGTTCGCGGACCCGCACGTCGGCCTCTACGTGGTCGGCGCCGCGGTCGTCATCTGGGGCGCGCTGCCCTTCCTGGTCCTGGGCCTGTACGCCGCGCTGACCCAGGTGCCCAAGGAGCTGATGGAGGCCGCCAAGCTGGACGGCGCCAACAGCTTCCAGGCGTTCCGCAACGTCACCCTGCCGGTCATCCGGCCGTTCCTGATGATCTCCACCGCGCTGAGCTTCATCTGGGACTTCCAGGTCTTCGCGCAGATCTTCGCGCTGCGCAACACCTCGCCCGAACCCGGCTACCGGACCATCGGCACCTACCTGTACATGCAGGGCATCGTCGCCTCCCGGTACAGCGAAGCCTCGGTGATCTCGATCGCCATGATCCTCATGATGCTGGCGGTCCTCGTGTACTACATCCGCCAGATGCTCAAGATCGGAGCCAACGAGCGATGACCACGGACGTCTCCACCACCGCTCCGAAGACCCCGCTTCCGCTCGCCCCGGCCAAGCGGAAGAAGTCCAAGGAGACCGAGGTCGGCCGCAGCGGCGCCATGACCTGGGTCTGGAACACCGTCGCCCTGGTCGTGGCGGTCGTGATGGCCTTCCCGATCTACTGGATGGTCATCACCACGTTCAAGACGAACCGGGACCTGATCTCCAAGGACCCGACCTTCTGGCCCTCCTCGTTCTCGCTCGACAGCTACCGGACGATCTTCGACGACGACCAGTTCCTGCCCAGCCTCGGCCACACCCTGGTGCTGACCCTCGGCGCGGTCGTGCTGGGCGTCGCGGTCGGCTTCCTGGCGGCGGTCGGCGTGGCCCGGTTCAACTTCCGCGGCCGCAACTTCTTCATCGTCACCATGCTGGTGGTCCAGATGGTGCCGCTGCTGGCGATCATCATCCCGCTGTTCGTGGTGATGAACAGCCTCAACATGACCGGCGGCCTGTTCGGCGTCATCCTCGCCTACCTGGTCTTCACCGTCCCGTACGTGATCTGGACGCTGCGCTCCTTCATCGTGAACATCCCGGCGGAGCTGGACGAGGCCGCGATGGTCGACGGCTGCACCCAGTGGGGCGCGTTCTTCCGCGTCATCCTGCCGCTCACCCTGCCCGGCCTGATCACCACCTCGGTCTACAGCTGGATCCAGGCCTGGAACGAGTTCATCGTCGCCAAGACCCTGCTGGGCACCAGCGGCATGAACACCTCGATGACCTGGCTGACGTTCTACTCGACCACTCCCACCCGCGGCGCGGACTACGGCGCGCAGATGGCCGGCGGCCTGCTGGTCTCGCTGCCCGTGATCATCCTGTTCGTGTTCTTCCAGAAGAAGGTGTCGGCGGGTCTCACCGCCGGTGCGGTCAAGGGCTAAGCCCCCTCCCCCACCCCCACTGCACCTGAAACACCTCTCTCACCTCCAGGGAAGGAACCAAGGCGATGCCCGGTACGGAAAGCGCCGATCTCCTCCGCGACGCCGGAGCGGTCCTGCAGCCCGGCTTCGCCGGTCTGACCGCGCCGGAGTGGCTGCGCCGCAGACTGGGCGACGGCGAACTCGGCGGCGTCGCCCTGTTCGGCCGCAACATCCGCACCCCGCAGCAGGTCGCCGCGCTGACCTCGGAGCTGTACGCGCTCAACGGCGACCTGCTGGTCGCCACCGACGAGGAGGGCGGCGACGTCACCCGCCTCGAGGTGGTCAGCGGTTCCTCCTACCCGGGCAACCTGGCGCTCGGCGAGGTCGACGACACCGACCTCACCGAGCGGGTCGCCCGCTCCATCGGCTTCGACCTGTCCAGCGTCGGCGTGAACCTCAACTACGCGCCCGACGCGGACGTCAACTCCAACCCGGACAACCCGGTGATCGGCGTCCGCTCCTTCGGCGGCGACGGCGAGCTGGCCGCCCGGCACACCGCCGCGTACGTCCGCGGCCTGCAGTCCGCGGGCGTCGCGGCCTGCGCCAAGCACTTCCCCGGCCACGGCGACACGGCCGGCGACTCGCACCTCGGGCTGCCCCGGATCGACCTGGCCCTGGACCAGTTCGCCGCGCACCTGCTGCCCTTCCGCGCCGCCATCGCGGCCGGCGTGAAGAGCATCATGACCGCGCACATCCTGTTCGACGCCTACGACGCCCAGCTGCCCGCGACCATGTCGCAGCGCATCCTCACCGGCCTGCTCCGCGAGGAGCTCGGCTTCGACGGGCTGATCGTCACCGACGGCATCGAGATGGGCGCCATCTCCGGCACCCACGGCGTCGCGGCCGGCTCGGTCCGGGCCGTCGCGGCCGGCGCCGACACCATCTGCGTCGGCGGCGGCCTGCAGGACGAGGACGCCTTCGTCTACCTGCGCGACGCGCTGGTCTGGGCGGTCCGCGAGGGCCGGCTGTCCGCCGAGCGGCTGCACGAGGCCGCCGAGCGCAACCGGGCCGTCGCCCGCTGGTCGGCCGGCGTCCGGGCCTCGCTGGTCGGTCAGCAGGCCGAGGTCGGCGTCGGCCTGGCCGCCGCCCGCCGGGCGCTGCGGGTCACCGGCGAGCTGCGCCCGCTGGGCGGCGTCCCGCACGTGGTCGAGTTCTCCCCCGGCGCGAACATCGCGGCCGGCGACGAGACCCCGTGGGGCGTGGCCGGCCCGCTGGCCGAGCTGGTGCCCGGCACCACCTCCAGCCGGGTCGCCCCGCCCGCGACCGTGACCGAGGGCTCCGGCCTGCTGCACGTCGCGGTGGCCGCCGAGGACGCCGAGATCGACACCGCCCCGCTGCTCGGCGCGGCGGTCGGCCGCCCGCTGGTGCTGGTGGTGCGCGACGCGCACCGGCACGGCTGGATGCGCCGGGCCGCGCTGGCCCTGGTCGAGCACCGGCCGGACGCGGTCGTGGTGGAGATCGGCACCGCCCACGGGACGGCCGAGCTGTTCGCCCCGAGCGGCGTGACCACGCTGGCCACCTACGGCGGTTCGCGGGTCTGCGCGATCGCCGCCGCGGAGGCCCTGGCGGGGCTCGCGGTGACGGCCGCCAAGGCCGGCTGAGACACTCGGGACGGGCCCGGGGCGGGCGCCAGGCGCCCGTTCCGGGCCCGTCGCGTACCCGCCCGCGGACCCGCCGCGGGCGCGCGAATGCGGCCGGGGGCTCACGTTCGATCTCCCGTGCGTGCAAACATGTGCTGTTACATAGGACTTAGGGGTCCGTTAAGGGACCGCCTCCAACGAGGAGTGAGAGCTGCCATGAGTGGCGACAGGGACACGGCGGCGCTCGCCGAGGGCTCCACCGTGCCGACCCAGACCGGCCCTGCCACCGCCACGGCCCGGGTCCCCAAGTACTACGGGCTCAAGCGGCACCTGCTGCAGCTGACCGAGACCCAGCCGGCCGGCACGCCGGTCCCGCCGGAGCGCGCGCTGGCCGCCCAGTTCGACACCTCGCGCACCACCGTCCGGCAGGCCCTGCAGGAGCTGGTCGTCGAGGGCCGGCTGGAGCGCATCCAGGGCAAGGGCACCTTCGTGGCCAAGCCGAAGGTCGCCCAGGCCCTCCAGCTCACCTCGTACACCGAGGACATGCGGGCCCAGGGCCTGGAGCCGACCTCCCGGCTGGTCGAGGTCGCCTACATCTCGGCCGACGACCGGCTCGCCCCGCTGCTGGACATCAAGCCCGGCGGCCGGGTGCTGCGGATCGAGCGCCTGCGGCTGGCCAACGGCGACCCGATGGCGATCGAGGTGGCGCACCTGTCCGCCAAGCGCTTCCCCGCGCTCCGGCGCAACCTGGCCAAGCACAACTCGCTGTACACCGCGCTGCGCGAGGTCTACGGGGTGACGGTCGCGGAGGCCGAGGAGACCATCGAGACCACCCTGGCCAACCCGCGCGAGGCCGGCCTGCTCGGCTCCGACCTGGGCCTGCCGATGCTGCAGCTGTCCCGGCACTCCTTCGACGCGGACGGCGCGCCGGTCGAGTGGGTGCGCTCGATCTACCGGGGCGACCGCTACAAGTTCATCACCCGGCTGAACCGGCCGTCCTGAACGGGCCGTCCTGAACGGGCGGTCCGAGCGACCGGCCCGGCGGCCTGACCTGTTCGGGGTACCGGGGCGATCCGGGTTGACAGGGTAGTGACACGGGTCGCTCCGCTGCCCTAGCCTCTCGGGGACCTTTCGATCACCGAGGGTGCTGCTCGGCGGGCGCACAGGCATGTGCGTTGCGGTGCCACTGAGGTGACTCCTCGTCATCCGGGAGCCGCTCGTGTCGTCGTCGCAAGTCCCTGCCCCGGGCGCACCGCCCGTGGTCTCCCCCGCCCGGGTGCTGGCGGGCCTGTGCCTGCTGGTGCCGATCGTGGTGGTGCTGTGGGTGCCGTCCTACAGCAAGACCTCCCCCGAGTTCGGCGGCCTGCCGTTCTTCTACTGGTACCAGCTGATGTGGGTGCCGGTGTCGGCGCTGTTCACCGGTGCCGCGTACCTGCTGATCCGGCGCGACGAGGCGGCCCGCAAGGCCGCCTCCGCCGTCTCCGCCGTCTCCGGACCGGTCCTGCCCGCCCAGCCGTCGGACGGGGGCAAGTCGTGAAGCACGTGGACTGGACCGCGATGACGGTCTTCCTGCTGTTCTTCGCCGCGGTGACGGTGATGGGCTTCCTGGCCTCCCGCTGGCGCCGGGCCGCGGACGCCGAGCACCTGCACGAGTGGGGGCTGGGCGGCCGGAGCTTCGGCACCTGGATCACCTGGTTCCTGCTGGGCGGCGACCTGTACACCGCGTACACGTTCATCGCGGTACCGGCGGCGATCTACGCGGCGGGCGCGGCGGGCTTCTTCGCGGTGCCGTACACGATCATCGCGTACCCGCTGGTGTTCCTGTTCCTGCCCCGGCTGTGGTCGGTCTCGCGGGTGCACGGGTACGTGACGCCGGCGGACTTCGTGCGCGG
Organism: Kitasatospora sp. NRRL B-11411; assembly: GCF_000721345.1. Classification (NCBI taxonomy): domain Bacteria; kingdom Bacillati; phylum Actinomycetota; class Actinomycetes; order Kitasatosporales; family Streptomycetaceae; genus Kitasatospora; species Kitasatospora sp. NRRL B-11411. Next base: position 156,396 of record NZ_JOGH01000003.1, read on the forward strand.
CCGGTACGGCTCGCGCGGGCTGTCGGTGGCGGTGGCGCTGACCGGCATCCTGGCGACCATGCCGTACGTGGCGCTGCAGCTGGTGGGCATCCAGGCGGTGCTGGACGTGCTGGGCGTGGGCGGCAGCGGCAACTGGTTCCTGAAGGACCTGCCGCTGTTCATCGCGTTCGGCGTGCTGGCCGCGTACACGTACTCCTCGGGGCTGCGGGCGCCGGCGCTGATCGCGTTCGTCAAGGACGCGCTGATCTACGTCGTGATCATCGTGGCGGTGGTCTACATCCCGATGCGGCTGGGCGGCTACGGGCACGTGTTCGACGCGGCGCAGCACAAGTTCGCCACGCCGGGGCCGACCGGGAAGCCGAGCGGGGCGCTGGTGGTCGGGCCGTCCGGGCAGTGGGCGTACGCGACGCTGGCGTTCGGGTCGGCGCTGGCGCTGTTCATGTACCCGCACTCGGTGACGGGCGTGCTGGCGTCGAAGTCGCGCAACACGGTGCGCCGGAACATGGCGATCATGCCGGCGTACTCGCTGATGCTGGGGCTGCTGGCGCTGCTGGGCTTCCTGGCGATCGCGGCCGGGGTGGGCAAGGGCGTGAAGGGCTACAACAGCCAGCTGGCGGTGCCGCAGCTGTTCGCGGACATGTTCCCGTCCTGGTTCGCCGGGGTGGCGTTCGCGGCGATCGGGATCGGCGCGCTGGTGCCGGCCGCGATCATGTCGATCGCGGCGGCGAACCTGTTCACCCGCAACGTGTACAAGGAGTTCCTGAAGCCGGACGCGACGCCGGCCGAGGAGACCCGGGTGGCGAAGATCGCCTCGCTGCTGGTGAAGGTCGGCGCGCTGGTGTTCGTGCTGCTGATGGACAAGCAGGTGGCGATCAACTTCCAGCTGCTGGGCGGCCTGTGGATCCTGCAGACCGCGGTGGCGCTGGTGGCGGGCCTGTTCACCCGGTGGTTCCACCGCTGGGCGCTGCTGGCGGGCTGGGCGGTCGGCATGGTGTACGGCACCTGGATGGCGTGGGGGGTGTCCTCGGCGGCCACCAAGCACTTCGGCGGCAGCAACGCGAAGATCCCGGGGATCGGGGAGACCGGCTACATCGGTCTGACCGCGTTCGTGCTGAACCTGGCGGTGGCGGTGGTCCTGACGCTGGTGCTGCGGGCCCTGAAGGCCCCCGAGGGGGCCGACGAGACCTCGAAGGCCGACTACTCCGCGGAGGCCGGTGACGAGGCCGTGGAGCGCGCTCCACAGCCCGCGGCGGCGCACTGACGCACCGGGGGCGCAGACCTCCGCACCGTGCGCCCTGTGGTCGCGCCGTTGCCCCGATCGACACTGGGGTGACGGCGCGACCATCTGTTATGACTGCCCGTTCACGGGAGAGACCCGGGAGAGACGGGCGCACCGCACGCGCCACCGACCACGGGGAGCCACCGCCATGACCGACCTCACCACGGTACGCAACGGGCACCGACCGGAGGCCCCGCAGCCGGACGGGGGGCCGAGACTGCCCTCGGTCCTGATCGCCACCCGGCACGGCGAGTCCACCGCCAACGTGGAGTTCCGGCACGCGGACGCCAGCGGCGCGCTCTCCGTCCCGATCACCTGCCGGGACGCCGACATCCCGCTCTCCCTGCACGGCCAGGACCAGGCCCGCGACCTGGGCCGCTGGTGGGCCGGGCGGCCGCCCGCCGACCGGCCCCGCTCGGTGTGGTGCTCGCCGTACGTGCGCACCGCGGAGACCGCCCGGATCGCGCTGGCCCAGGCGTCCGGGCTGGGCGCCGTCCCGGTCGGGCTGCCGGTGCGCTACGACGAGCGGCTGCGGGACCGCGAGCTGGGCGTGCTGGAGATGCTGACCAAGGCCGCGATCGAGCGCGACCACCCGGCGGAGGCCGAGCGGCGGCGCCGGATGGGCGAGCTGTACTACCGGCCGCCGGGCGGCGAGTCCTGGCTGGACGTGGCGCTGCGGGTGCGCGACCTGCTGCGCGACCTGGGCGAGGAGGAGGCGGGCCGGCCGGTGCTGGTGGTGGCGCACGACTGCACGGTGCTGATGCTGCGGCACGTGCTGGAGCGGCCGGCCGAGGAGGAGCTGCTGGCGCTGCCGCCGGTGGCGAACTGCTCGACCAGCCTGTGGCGGGCCCGCGAGGGGCGGCTGCGCCCGGCCGGGTGGAACCGGACCGAGCACCTGTCGGCCTGAGCCCGGCCCGCCACCGCCTCGCTCCGCCCCGGCCCGCCGCCGCCACCGCCCTGCGGGCTGCCGCAGCGTCCCGCCCCGGCCCGCCCCGCGGGCTGTCGCGGCGCCCCGCGCTCAGGCGTCCTGGTGCTGCGGCCCGGTGACCCGGCGCGGGCCGCCGAAGGCCCGCCGGTAGGCCTGCGGGGTGGTGCCGAGCCGGCGGCCGAAGTGGTGCCGCAGGGTGGCGGCGTTGCCGAAGCCGCAGCGGGCGGCGATCGCGTCCACGCCCTCCCCGGTGGACTCCAGCAGGCGCTGCGCGAACAGCACCCGCTGGCCGGTGAGCCAGCGGTGCGGGGTGGTGCCGGTCTCCTCGCGGAAGCGGCGGGCGAAGGTCCGCGGCGACATGTGGGCGAGCCGGGCGAGCTGGTCGACGCCGGTCTCCCGGTCGAGGTGGCGGCGCATCCACTCCAGCACCCCGGCCAGCGACTCGCCGCCGCCCTCGGGCACCGGGCGGTTGATGAACTGGGCCTGCCCGCCGTCCCGGTGCGGGGCGACCACCATCCGGCGGGCGATCTCCCGGGCCACCTCGGCGCCCTGCACCTTGCGGACCAGGTGCAGGCAGGCGTCGATGCCGGCGGCGGTGCCGGCCGAGGTGATCACCGGGTGGTCGTCGACGTACAGCACGCCGGGTTCGACGGTGGTCAGCGGGAAGCGCTCGGCCATCAGGTCGGCGTAGCGCCAGTGGGTGGTGCAGCGGCGGCCGTCGAGCAGGCCGGCCGCGCCGAGCAGGAAGCTGCCGGAGCAGATCGACAGCAGGTGGGCGCCGCGGTCGTGGGCGGCCCGCAGCGCCGCGCAGAGCGCCTCGGGGTAGTGGGTGCGGATGCCGGTGGCGGTGGCGATCACCAGGTCGGCCTCGGCGATCCGTTCGGGGCCGTGCGGGACGTCGACGGTGAAGCCGGCGTGGGTGCGCATCGGGCCGGGGCGGTCGCCGACCAGGGCGAAGTCGTAGACCGGCAGGCCGGACTCGCTCCGGTCCAGGCCGAACACCTCGCAGGCCACCCCGAGTTCGAAGGGGTGGATCTCTTCCAGCACGACGACGGCGACGTTGTTCAGCATCCGCATCGGGCCAGGATGGCAGTGGCAGGATTCCGTGGCAATGGTGCGTTCCTGCCACTCGTGGCGGCCCCGGCCCGCCGGGACAGTGGAGGCATGACCACCGCGCTCGCCCTGCTGGGCCTCATCGGCAGTTTCGGACTCCTCGGCGTCCTGGTCGGCCGCGACCTGGACCGCAACGGCCGGACCGGCCGCGACGCCGTGCACCGGCCGACCGGCTACCCCTTCGACCCGGACCTGGCCGATCCCCGCCGGAGGCCGTCCGGCACACTGTCCGGATGCACTCCCCGACCGTCCGCCGCGCCCTGGAGCGCGACCTCGCCGGAGCCGGGGAGGTCAGCGTCGAGGCCTTCGTCGGCGACGGCCACACCCGCCCCGACTCCCCGTACGTCGACCTCCTGCGCGACACCGCCCGCCGCGACCGGGAGGCCGAGCTCCTGGTCGCCGTCGACGACGCGGGAGCCGTGCTCGGCTGCGTGACCTTCGCGCCCGGCGGCACCGCGTGGGCGGACGTCGCCGGGCCCGGCGAGGGCGAGATCCGGATGCTCTCGGTCGGCGCGGCGGCCCGCGGCCGCGGCGTCGGCCGGGCGCTGGTGGCGGCGGCGATCGGGCGCAGCCGGGAACTCGGACTGGCCGGGATGGCGTTCTCCACCCGGCCGTCGATGACCGCCGCGCACCGGATCTACGACGCGCTGGGCTTCGTCCGCACCCCCGGGCGGGACTGGTCGGCGGCGCCCGGAATGGACCTGTGGGTCTACACGATGCGGTTCTGAGGCGGTTCCCGGGCAGTTTCGTTGTCTACGCGCGGCGCCGCCGACGCGACACGCGCTACTACATCTGGTGCTTCCAGATCCAGCCACCACAACATGTATGCTCACTCTCGCTGTCGACGCAGGGGAACCCGGTGGAAGTCCGGGACTGCCCCGCAACGGTGAGCGGGCTGCAGCGACGCCCGCGCAGTCCGAGGACCTGCCGACGGTGTGCGACACGGCATCCCCGCAGACGCCATGCAGCACAGCTTTGCCGTCCGGTCTCGCGGGCGGACCGGGGGTGGTCTTCGGCGCGCCGGAACGCGTTCTCGTTCCTTCGTGCTGCCCTCCCCTGGCCGCGTGCGGTCCCGGACACCCGAGCCACGTCCGCCGCCGCCACAGGAGAGAGTGCGCCTTGACCGTCGCCGCCTCAGTCACCCTGCCGTCCCAGGGATCCGCCGACGCCTTCACCGATCCCGGTGCGGCGCTGCTCCGGCTGCTCACCGACCGCAGCACCGACCTCCCCCAGGTGGACCCCGGCCACGTCGCCGCCGCCGCGCTGCGCGGCCGCCACGCCGGTTCGGACTTCGCCGAGCTGCGCGGGCTGGCCGTGGAGGCCGCCGCGTCGATGATCGCCGAGGACCCGCAGTACTCGAAGCTGGCCGCCCGCCTGCTGGCGCTGGAGATCCGCGACGAGGCCGCGACCCAGCAGGTCACCTCGTTCTCCTCCTCGGTGGCCGTGGGCCACGCCGAGGGCCTGATCGGCGACGCCACGGCCGCGTTCGTCGCGCAGCACGCCGACCTGTTCGACTCGCTGGTGGACGAGGCGGGCGACGACCGCTTCGAGTACTTCGGCCTGCGCACCGTGCAGTCCCGCTACCTGCTGCGCCACCCGATCACCCGCAAGGTCGTCGAGACCCCGCAGCACTTCCTGCTCCGCGTGGCGGCGGGCCTGGCGGTCGGGACGACCGAGGAGTCGGTGCGCGAGGTCGCCGAGCTGTACACCCTGATGAGCCGGCTGGAGTACCTGACCAGCTCGCCGACGCTGTTCAACTCCGGCACCCGGCACCCGCAGATGTCCTCCTGCTACCTGCTGGACTCGCCGCTGGACAACCTGGACTCGATCTACAACCGGTACGCGCAGATCGCCCGGCTGTCCAAGCACGCCGGCGGCATCGGCCTGTCCTACTCGCGGATCCGCTCCCGCGGCTCGCTGATCCGCGGCACCAACGGCCAGTCGAACGGCATCGTGCCGTTCCTGCGCACCCTGGACTCCTCCGTGGCGGCGGTCAACCAGGGCGGCCGGCGCAAGGGCGCGGCCTGCGTGTACCTGGAGACCTGGCACGCCGACATCGAGGAGTTCCTGGAGCTCCGCGACAACACCGGCGAGGAGGCCCGCCGGACCCACAACCTGAACCTGGCGCACTGGATCCCGGACGAGTTCATGCGCCGGGTCAACGCCAACGCCGACTGGTCGCTGTTCTCCCCGGCGGACGTGCCGGAGCTGGTCGACCTGTGGGGCGCCGAGTTCGACGAGGCGTACGTGAAGGCCGAGCTGGCGGGCAAGGCCGTGCGCACCATCCCCGCGCAGACCCTGTACGCCCGGATGATGCGCACCCTGGCGCAGACCGGCAACGGCTGGATGACCTTCAAGGACGCCTCCAACCGGGCCGCCAACCAGACCGCGCTGCCGGGCCGCACGGTGCACTCCTCGAACCTGTGCACCGAGATCCTGGAGGTCACCGACGACTCGGAGACCGCGGTCTGCAACCTCGGCTCGGTCAACCTGGGCGCGCACGTCGCCCCCGGCGCCACCGCCACCGACCTGCTGAACGCGATGGACTGGGACCGCCTGGACGCCACCGTCCGCACCGCGGTGACCTTCCTCGACCGCGTGATCGACATCAACTTCTACCCGACCACCGAGGCCGGGACGTCCAACTCCCGCTGGCGCCCGGTCGGCCTGGGCGTGATGGGCCTGCAGGACGTCTTCTTCCAGCTGCGGATCGACTTCGACTCCGCCGAGGCGGTCGCCCTCTCCACCCTGATCGCCGAGCGCATCATGCTCACCGCGTACGAGCGCTCCGCCGACCTGGCCGAGCAGTTCGGCCGGCACGAGGCGTACGGCGAGACCCGGGCCGCCCGCGGCCAGCTGCACATCGACCACTTCGAGTCCGCGAACCCGCAGTGGGCCGAGCGCTGGGACGCCCTGCGCGCCCGGATCGCCGAGGTCGGCCTGCGCAACTCGCTGCTGCTCGCGATCGCCCCGACCGCGACCATCGCGTCCATCGCCGGCGTCTACGAGTGCATCGAGCCGCAGGTCTCCAACCTGTTCAAGCGCGAGACCCTGTCCGGCGAGTTCCTCCAGGTCAACCCGTACCTGGTGCGCGAGCTCAAGGAGCTGGGCGTCTGGGACCAGACCACCCGGGACGCGCTGCGCGACGCCAACGGCTCCATCCAGGAGTTCAACTGGCTGCCGCAGGAGGTCCGTTCGCTGTACCGCACGGCGTGGGAGCTGCCGCAGCGCGCGCTGATCGACCTGGCCGCCGCCCGGCAGCCGTACATCGACCAGAGCCAGTCGCTGAACCTGTTCATGGCGGCGCCGACCATCGGCAAGCTCTCCTCGATGTACTCCTACGCCTGGAAGGTCGGTCTGAAGACCACCTACTACCTGCGCTCCCGCCCGGCGACCCGGATCGCCCAGGCCGCGTCCGGAGCCGCCCGCACCGCCGCCCCCGTCCCGGTGCAGACCCCCTCCCTCTCCCAGGCCGAGCAGGACGCCATCGCCTGCTCGCTGGAGAACCCCGAGTCCTGCGAGGCCTGCCAGTAATGAGCACCGAAGACCAGAAGAAGATGCTGCTCGACCCGGGCTTCGAGCTGACGCTGCGTCCGATGCGCTACCCGTCGTTCTACGACCGGTACCGGGACGCGATCAAGAACACCTGGACCGTGGAGGAGGTGGACCTGCACTCCGACGTCGCCGACCTCGCCAAGCTCTCCGAGGGCGAGCGGCACATGATCGGCCGGCTGGTCGCGTTCTTCGCCACCGGCGACTCGATCGTCTCCAACAACGTGGTGCTGAGCCTCTACAAGCACATCAACTCCCCCGAGGCCCGCCTCTACCTGTCGCGGCAGCTGTTCGAGGAGGCCGTGCACGTCCAGTTCTACCTGACGCTGCTGGACACCTACCTGCCCGACCCGGAGGACCGCAACGCCGCCTTCGCCGCGGTGGAGAACATCCCCTCCATCGCGCAGAAGGCCCAGTTCTGCTTCAAGTACATGAACGCGGTCGACCACATCGACTCGCTGCAGTCCAAGGACGACCGCCGGGCCTTCCTGCTCAACCTGATCTGCTTCGCGGCCTGCGTCGAGGGCCTGTTCTTCTACGGCGCCTTCGCCTACGTGTACTGGTTCCGCAGCCGCGGCCTGCTGCACGGCCTGGCCACCGGCACCAACTGGGTGTTCCGCGACGAGTCGATGCACATGGACTTCGCGTTCTCCGTGGTCGACACCGTCCGCGAGGAGGAGCCCGACCTCTTCGACGACAAGATGGCCCAGCAGGTCACCGAGATGCTGGAGGAGGCCGTCGAGGCCGAGCTCCAGTTCGCCCGCGACCTGTGCGGCGAGGGCCTGCCCGGCATGAACACCGAGTCGATGCGCGAGTACCTCCAGGCGGTCGCCGACCAGCGCCTGGCCCGCCTCGGCCTGCCGGTCCGGTACGGCTCCACCAACCCGTTCGGCTTCATGGAGCTGCAGAACGTCCAGGAGCTGACCAACTTCTTCGAGCGCCGGGTCTCCGCCTACCAGATCGCCGTCGAGGGCTCGGTCTCCTTCGACGACGACTTCTAGATGGTTGATGCCAAGGGCACCTGAAGCGCATGAGATGAAGCGAGGGAGTCCAAAGGTCGGTTGTGACGCCTGACCTGGACTCCCTCGCGACCGCA